>JAUWGG010000145.1 GCA_030606525.1 Methanobacteriota archaeon
GTATTATGTCAATGACGAGCTCGGACCTGTTGCTGCTGACAGGCAGAAAGTGAATGATAATGACATTATCGAATGGAGATTCGAGATCCCTTCGTGGTAGCAATGTTCAATCAATTAAGAGAAAGAAAAATCGACAGCGATAAGATAATTTTAGCTGTGCTTTTGATACTGATCGGCGTGTTGGGACGTATCCTGCTCATCCAATATGCGAACATTGAAACTGTTTTGGTAATTTGTCTACTATCTGGAGTTTTATTGGGGGGGATCTACTGCATCACCATTCCATTAGTTGTGATGGTCATATCAGATTGGTGGATCTATAACTATACAAATTATGCTCTTTCTTTCGGATTTAACGCGATATTGGGTCTAACATTCTTCACATGGTCAGGCTTCTTAGTTGTTGGTGTTATAGGTTTTAGCATGAAAAAGCGATTTGTATATAATATGGGTGGCGTAGCTGTTTTGAGTGGTGTTGGGGTCTTAGCCACGATATTCTATGATGCCTGGACAGCCTTCGGTTTTTGGTATTTCATCGCTTCATCACATCTTTCAATAATCGAGGTGTACTTTGCGCAGATACCCTTTACCATGTATCATCTCCTAAGTTCCTTGATCTTCGTTCCTCTATTTACAATACTGTTCATATATCTGCACAAACATACTATTCCCTACATAAAAGGTGTAATAAATCCAGTGAAAAACGCTAATTGATCATTTATATTGGTTATAGCAAATCAACTCTGAAAGATGTTTTCTTCCCTTTGATATAGGTTCTTCATTTGGAAAACCCAGCGGAGTTAAAGCCACGACCTTAACATCCATTGGAACATTTAGAACTGTTTTAACCTTATCTTCACTGAAAGCGCCGATCCAGCATGTACCGAGACCTTCATTCACAGCAGCCAATGTTAGATGATCTAGGGCTATGGCTACATCCACAGGATAGCTGTTCATGTATCCTCCCATCATTCCAAAGGCTTCATCTTGAACAGCACAGACAGCAATTATGATCGGAGCCTCAGCCATCCACTTTTGATTGTTGCATGCAGGTATGAGCGCTCTTTTAACATCTTCATCTCTCACGATCACGAGCTTCCAAGGCTGTAGATTTTTTGCTGATGGCGCAAGTCTTGCAGCGTTAAGCACCGTTCGCAATTTTTCTTCAGGAATTGGTGTTGGTTTATATGCTCTTATGCTCCTCCGGATCTTTATCGCTTCCATCACGTCCATCAAATCACATAATTGAATTGTTTAGGGAAGTTAAATATTTTTCTATAGCGATGTTCGTATTCGATTTACAGTTCATTCCATAATAATCTTTAAATGAGATGATGATAATTCCCTTTCACTCCAAGGGCCTATAGCTTAGTTTGGCTAGAGCGCTCGGCTGATAACCGGGAGGTCATGAGTTCAAATCTCATTAGGCCCATCAATTTTTAAAAATAAAAGAAGTAGGAAATTACTATTTTTTTCAACATTTGAAGCGGCAGAGGAAGATTTAAAAGATGTAATATGCATTCTCCACCCTCGTCAGCGTTATAGGTGGGGATCAAATGTACGCGATAGATGTTAAGGACTTGGTCAAGGATTACGGAAAGTTCAGGGCGCTTGAAGGAATATCTTTCAATGTAAATGAGAAGGAGATATTTGGATTGATAGGTCCAAATGCAGCTGGAAAGACCACTACACTGCGGATAATCTCAACTTTACTGCAGATAACCGCTGGTTCTGTTAAGGTTTTCGGCTATGATGTTGCAAGTGAAGCTGATAAAGTAAGGAAGATCATAAGCTATTTGCCTGAGGATGCTGGAGCCTATAAGAATGTAACTGGCAGGGAATATCTGAGATTCATAGCAAGATTTTTTTGTAATGGAGATAAAATGAGAAAGATGATCGAGAAGGGAATTGAGATAGCAGCCTTAGGAGATAGGATCAACGATAAAGTGGATACATACAGCAAGGGAATGATAAGGAAACTGCTCGTTGGAAGGGCTTTGATGGTCACACCAAAGATGGCTATACTGGATGAACCTACCTCTGGCTTAGATGTGATAAACGCCCAGGAAATAAGGAAAATAATTAAAGAATTCGCCGATGAAGGAACCGCATTTCTATTATCTTCTCACAATATGCTGGAAGTGGAGTATTTATGCGACCGCATCGCTCTAATAAATGATGGGAAAATAGTGGAAATAGGTACGCCTAATGAACTGAAGAAAAAATATGACGCAAGTAATATAGAAGAAGTTTTCACAAGGGTGGTCAAATGAGCCTTGGTAACATAATAAAGAAAGAAGTTAAGGAACTGTTAACGCCCTCTGCAATCCTACCAGTAGTGGTCATGGCCATCATATTCGGATCAATGGGAAGCATGATAGGTGGAATTGAAGACGAGATAAAAGAAAAACCAATTATCGGACTGATAGACGATGATAATGGTATGTTCTCTGAAATAGCTACCTCCATACTTTATCAACATGCAAGAATTGTCTACAATGGCAGAGATCCCCAAGAAGGTCTGCAGAAAATAGAGGAAGAAGGTGGAACAGCGCTTTTAATAATAACCTCAAACTTCAGCGAAAATATTCTTGAAAATAGATCAGGGGTAATAGAGATACACTGGATAATGAAAGGAGCAGGGATCATGGATTCTATATCATCAGAAGTTGTTGATGTGCTGATCCAATTTATCGATCAAGAGATATCAAAGGAATTGATCGAACACAGTACTTCTGCGAACTCTACGGTAGTCCTAAATCCAACAATAAAGAATGAAACAACCATTTTTAAAGGGAAGGAGATGAAAGGATTATCCCCTAGTATAATAGGCGCCATGCTGTCCTCACAATCCATAATGATACCGATCATTATAATGATGCTCATAATGATGGCCGGTGGTACCGTTATCGCTTCAATGGGAATGGAGAAGGAGAACAAAACATTAGAAACTCTACTTACTTTGCCAATAAAGAGAAGTTATATAGTGGGCGGTAAAATCGCTGGAAGCGCGATCGTGGGATTGACCATGGCTATCATATACATGTTCGGATTTGGATATTATATGCAGTCATTCCAATTCTGGGATATAGATCTGGCAGATTTTGGATTGACATTGGGTGTACTGGATTATATATTGGTGGGAATATCCATATTCATAACTCTATTGGGGGGTTTATCCTTGTGCATGGTTCTGGGAACATTCGCTAAAGACTACAAATCTGCACAGAC
>JAUWGG010000069.1 GCA_030606525.1 Methanobacteriota archaeon
CGGACAGTCCCTGCCCTATCCATCACTGAGTGATAATATGGAAAAAGAAATATATAAAAGTATACTGGAGAGGGGTGAAAGTACTGTTCGCTCTCATCCCACCTCTAAAGAGTGTGGGATTTCCCGCTCACATCTGTTAAATTGCAAATTTTACAAACCTGTAGATAAAGAAAACGGCACTTGTTTTGGATTCATGGCAAAAGCAAATGATGATGCAAAGAAGTGTCCTGTTGAATTATATGAACCAAACGATTAGTTCAAAAGTTGGGATACAAAATTAACCTATAATAGCCAAAATATTCCTTCTCGATATTTAAAGAGGTTTTAAATTGACTTTTTAATCATTCTGACACATCTATCGATTTTATGGTATAAGATGGGGCTACCCAAAATTTATTAAAAGAGAAAGGCAATAATAAGAGATTTCAGAAGAAGGGAAAGATAGGGTAAGAAAATAAAGTACGAATGAATTGATAGATATGATACATAAAGTAAAGAGGAAGGGAAGTAAAGGAGAAGTTCTTGGGCTGATGGAACCTCTTATTCAGGAGTGGTTCAACAGTAGATTCGATAAATTGACTGAGCCTGAAGCTTATGCTATACCCCTGATACACCAAAAAAAGAACGTACTCGTTTTCTCCCCAACTGGCTCAGGAAAAACGATAGCTGCTTTTCTATCGATAATAAATGAATTGCTTAAACTAGATGAGAAAGGTGAATTAGAGGATAGAATATACTGCGTCTATATTTCTCCGTTAAAAGCATTGGCTAATGATATCAATCGGAACTTAACCACTCCCCTTGAGGAGATGAAGGCAATAGCTGATGAGAAGAATGTGAAGGCTCCTAACATCAGGGTTGCAGTCAGGTCTGGAGACACATCAGCATATGAGCGTCAGAAGATGGCACGAAAACCTCCCCACATTTTCATAACTACACCCGAATCGTTATCCATTGTATTATCCACCCCAAAGTTCAGGGAGAAGTTCAGCGGCGTTGAATATGTGATCGTTGATGAGATCCATGAGGTGTGCAGTTCAAAGAGGGGTGTTTTCCTATCTCTAAGTCTTGAAAGACTGCAAGAGCAAGTCAAAAAGAATTTTGTTAGGATCGGGTTGTCAGCTACAATAGCGCCAGTAAGGGAGATATCAAAGTTCTTAGTAGGATACGAGAACAATAGGCTGCGGGATGTATGGGTCGCCGAAGCTGAAAGCAGAAAGGGATTGGATATGGGAGTTATATGCCCGGTAGAGGATATCGCTCGTTTACCCTACGAGATCGTGAACGCAAAGATGTACGATCAATTGAAAGAGCTTGTAGATGAACACAGAACGACCCTAATATTCACGAATACAAGAAGCGGGACCGAGCGCATTTCCTTTAAATTAAAGGAAAAAGGCGTGAAGAATATTGCTGCTCATCACGGCAGCTTGAGCAAGTTCACACGGTTAGATGTTGAGGAAAGACTTAAAAATGGTGATCTGAAAGCTGCAATCTCGTCAACATCACTTGAATTGGGCATCGATATTGGATATATCGATTTGGTTTGCCAGATCGGTTCACCGAAGACGATCGCCAAAGGGATGCAAAGGATCGGAAGGGCGGGGCATGCAGTGGGAGAAACAGCCAAAGGTCGAATGCTGGTCTTTGATAACGATGATTTGATCGAATGTGCTGTATTGACAAAAAATGCCTACGAGAATCGAATTGATAGAGTGGATATACCAAACAATTGTTTGGATGTGCTCGCCCAATCCATTGTGGGGATGAGTTTGGAGCGCAGATGGGCAGTGGATGATGCATTCAAGATAATAAAACGTTCTTATTGCTATCATCATCTGCCCAAAAAAGATTTCATGAGCGTGATAAATTATCTATCAAGCAGGGATTTTGAAGGGTTCTATTCCAAGATATGGTTTGATCCTGAAGAAAGTATATTCGGAAGGAAAAAAGGTTCTCGATTGATCTATTACCTCAACCTGGGGACAATACCTGAGGAAGCTAATTACAGGGTTTTTTCTCAAACAGGCAAACCTTTAGGTGAATTATCAGAGAAGTTCGTTGAGCGGTTGTCCATAGGGGATATATTCGTTCTCGGGGGCAAAACCTATGAGTTCTACAGGAGAAGGGGGATGAGAGTGTTCGTAAAAGATGCTTCCGGTAGAAAACCCACTGTGCCTTCTTGGACAGGTGAGATGCTTCCCAGGAGTTTCGATCTGTCTTGTGAAATAGGAAAATTCAGAGAAGAAATGCGAAAGAAGATAGATGGCGCTGATGAGGGGGATGTTGAGCGTTGGTTAATGGATGTTTGTAAGGTAGATGGGGGTTCTGCAAGAAGCATGATGAATCATGTCAAAGCTCAGATGGCGGTGGTCCCAAGTCTACCAACTAGGCATAATATGGTGATAGAAGGTTATGTGGATGGAATGGGAAATCACAATGCCATATTCCATTGCTGCTTCGGCAGAAGGGTGAACGACGCTTTATCAAGGGCTTATGCTTTCGCCCTTTCAAGCAAATTGAAATGCAACATAAGGATCTCCGTAACTGATAATAATTTCATGTTGACCGCCCCCAAGAAGTTCTCATTGGAATCTTTGCATGAGTTGATCAAAAGCGATGAGCTTGAAGCGATGCTGAAGAGAGCTGTTAGGCATACAGAGCTTTTTAATCAAAGGTTTAGACACTGTGCCACAAGAAGCTTCATGGTTTTAAGGAATTATAAGGGAAAAGAGGTGTCCATAGGAAGGCAGCAATTGCGTTCGTCCAAAGTACTCGATGCTTTAAGCTCGTTCAAAAATTTCCCAGCTATTAAGGAAACGTACAATGAGATCCTGAACATAGTTATGGACGTGAACCATGCTAAACAAGTTCTGACTGAGATAAAGGAAGGTGTAATAAAAGTCAGTTACTCAAATTTCTCCAATATCCCTTCTCCATTCGCGCATAATGTCGTGCTCATAGGTATGTCCGATATCGTGTTGATGGAAGACCGCAGTACTTTGTTGAAGGAATTGCATCGACAAGTATTGTCAAAGGTTATCACGAAGGAGGAGATCGAGCACTTCGGATTCGATGTGGATGTGATAAAAGAATACTATAAGGATAAGATTCCAAGGATTGAAAAAAAGAAAGATATATTATCCATATTGAGAAAGATTGGAGCGCTGAATCTCTTTCAACAAAAGGGAAGGAACGTTTATGATCTTGCTAATGTCCCTCATGAAAAAATCAAAAAGTGGTGTATTGAGCTTTTGAATGAGGGGAAGGTCGCATCCATTTGGATGAACGGCCCATATTGGGTAATAAAGGAGGATGTAGATGCATATGCAGCGGTTTATGCTAAAAAGGCGGTAATAGATAAGACAAAAAAGAGAGTATTGAATGTTATTGACTCAGCTGGATTCACAAAAAAAGAGCGCTGTAAAGAAGTGAAAATGGATGCTCAAGAGCTGAAAGAGGTGATAGGAGAGCTTGAGCGTGCTTTCTTGATCCATAGAAAGGGATTCAATTCTAAAGAGGAAATAATTTGGAGTGAACGGAAAATCAATGAAATAGATCGTGATGATGCCGTAAGCCATATTCTATGTCAATATTTATGGTTCTATGCACCTGCAACAATGACCGATTGCAGTTATTCGCTTGGTTTAGAAGAGGGATTGGTACGCGCGGCCATTAACGATCTAGAGGGCGAAGGGATCGTTTCCTCTGGATTTTTTATTTTGGGGGAGGGAAAGCAATACCTCCTTTCCAAGGATCTGGTGAGATTAGAGGGCGAGGAATGTGATGTCTTTGATGAAAAACGCGTAATGCGATTTCATCTCCATAAGCAATTTTATAAATTAAAGGGAATAGATGATTATTTGGATAGGTTTGGCGAAGTAGGTATGGTATACGATATATTCGGTCATGTTAAAGATTTTGATATGAATACGTGGAAGGAAAAAAGAAGACAGGGGGAAATCATACAGGGCAGGTTTCGTAGAAGCAGAGTAAGTTATATAAGAAGAAGGGATGCAAGAACCTTCGTTTCAGCGTATAGATACGATGAATTGAATGATTTTGATAAAGAGGTAATGGATATCATAGAAATGAACGAAGGCATAACCTTAGATGCCATAGTCAAGAGGATGAATATCGATAGGGAAAAGATAAAAAATGTGGTGGATAAACTTGATAGAAATATGTATGTAATCAGAAAATTTACAGAAAATGAGGGTTGGATCTCCAAAAATAGATATATCGCTCTCAATACGGAGGAATATGATCCAGATTGTAAAGAGAAGATCATCAGACAGTTCTTGAGAGGATACGGTCCAGTACCATTGGTTGGTATCAGAGGATATACTGCCTTTTCCTATGCAGATATCCATTCTATCCTGGGAAAATTGAAGGAAGAAGGGATTGTAAGGGAAATAGTTGTGATTGGGAAAGGCGAGGATAGGCGGTGGATCTTGAATGATGAATTGAAGGAATTAAAAGAAGGAAAGCTGATCATCAAAGACAAACTCAGAATTCTTTCCCTATATGATCCTTTTGTTCAGCCGTTATGGGTTGAGATAATGGCGAGATATGGTAACGATTGGATATATCCTGTTGTCAAAAATGGGAAGATATGCGGTATGGTAGAATTATGGCAGATGGGTGGATATGTAGAGATAAGGGACATTGAGCTAGATAATGATCTCTTATTAGAAGAGTTGATCGAAGAAGTGGCGCATATAATGAACTTCTATAGGGCAAGGGGTTTCGATGTTGTTAAAATCAATAGGGTATTCAATAAAGAGATAAATGAGCTTGATCAGGACATTTTACAAAAATTCTTTAAAAATGGATATAATAAAATACAAAACTTCCTTGCCAAGGGAAATTTGATCCCAGCATGTTTCAATGAAGAGGATGTTTTAAAATATGTGATGTGGAAACAGCATCTCCACCCCGAGAATAAATTCCAGAATGTGATGGATGCGGTGATAGTTCTTGGAGGATTAAGATCGAACTTTGAGGGTTTCCTTCGTGTAAGGGATTTTCGTTCTTTAGAGAGGTATCAAAGAGAAGGTGTCCTTTTAGCTGGGAAGATGATCCCTGAGTACTTTACTTATTGCACAGAAGAAGATGTATGCCTCTATAAAAAAGCAAAGAACACTTTCTTGAATGAATACATGAAGTTGATGCTGAAGATCGTGAAAGATAAAGGTCGTGTGAGCAGAAACACACTGTTCGAGCTCTCTCCATTTGGTTATGGTACTACCTCCAATGCCCTTAAAAAACTCTATACCGGATTGCATATTCTCAAAGGTAAGGACAATAAATTTCATGCGGTATCGGATGCTCCTCTCCCGGTAAAAGAGGCGAGAGAGAAGGTTTTAAAGCGCATTTTAGGAAGTTTTGGGGTTTTCAGCGCCGAGAACCTCGCATCGTTCACCAAAGGCAGATTCAAGATGAGGGAGCTTAGAGATACACTTAGGAGCTTTGAAAAGGAAGGGTTTTTAGTTAAGGGATTCTTGATAGAGGAGGATAGTTCACTCTACTGGATGATCAAAGATGATGTAAAGGAAATCGGAAATATAGAATTCGAAAGGAAATTTGTTCTAACGCCTGATGACCGTCTTTCCATTTATTTTGCCCCTTTGATCAGAAAAAAATTTGGATTGGGGAGTTGCCATACTATTTTCGATGGATGCAGGATGATCGGTGCATTTAAAGCAAGGAAAAGAAGAGGTGAATTGGTCATTAAAAAATTCATTGGAGATGAAAAAGCGAAGTCCATTCTAAAAGATTTCTCAATAGACATGGACGTGAAGATCAGTGAAGAAACAAAAAGGACAGAAGACTGGGAGATCATAAGATGGTGGGAAGGGCACCATGCTGCAAATAGATCTAAAGCAAGGTGATCGGTAAAGTTAAGATATGCAGTGGGTTCGATTGATTCAAACAAAAGCTTTTATGCTCTTTATTTATTATCAGAACCCATGCCCCGATTGAACGATGTGTTTAGGAATATCGATGATTTGAAAGC
>JAUWGG010000109.1 GCA_030606525.1 Methanobacteriota archaeon
TCTACCCGAAGAATGAGTTTGCTTTATCAAGAAAAGGACTTGCGTTAGAATCTCTAGACAGGTATGAGGAAGCATTGGAAACATTCAACAAGGCTCTAGAAATTAATCTGGAAAATGAATTTGCGCTGTCAAGAAAAGGACTTGCGTTAGAATCTCTCGACAGACATGAGGAGGCACTGAAAACCTTCAACAAAGCTCTGGAAATTAATCCGGAAAATGAATTCGCACTATTAAGCAGAGGACTTGCATTAGGAAATATCGGCAGACATGAGGAGGCACTGAAAACCTTCAACAAGGTTCTAGAACTTAATCCAAAGAATGAAAACGCTCTACTAAACAATGGCGTTGCGCTATTGGAATTAAAAAGGTACGCTAAGGCAGTGGATCTAGCAAAGAGGATGAAAGATGTGGCAACTAGCGAGTCTTCTAAGATTGATGCTACGCTAATTTTAATTAAGGCTTATGTATCTCTCAATAGAAAGACCAATGCTATCTTGGAAATAGAAAAAATAAAGAGTAAGATAGCAGACCAGGAGCCAGATTCGATTGAAAACTTTATAGAGATTTGTTTGGATCTTGCCCTTGGCGAGTTGAAAGCTGGTAATCGCGGAAATGGAGCTAGATTTATGGAAATAGCCTATAACACTGCCTTTAAATTGAAGAAGGAAAAAGTCGCTGAGTTGACAATGACTTTCTTGAAGGAGGCAACAGAGTCTGGAAAACTCCCAGTTATTAAGGTAGCAGTAGATAAGATTTTGGAACTGCAAGGGGATAAATATCGGGAACATATCAGACCTATAATCAAAGCGATAGAAATCGTTGAAACCAGAGATATCCAAAAATTCTATACTCTACAAGTTGAAGAAAGAGAGATAGTGGCGGACATAGTGAGAGAAATTACTAAGTCTAATGAGCTGTTGCCAGTGGAAATTGTAAGGAAGGAAAGCCATTAATCTCAGATCATATAGTAAAAATGTTTCCTGGTCTATGGTCTGATAATTTAATCATCTTTTCTCGCCTTTTTAAAAAAATTATTTAAGATTTCAAAGCCTTCGAAACCTTAAAAATATATAAACACATTCACTTAAGATGCTATTTTCAATTAAAAAGGGCACTGTCATTTCCTGGCTGCTCACAGCATTGATGCCTATTTTATCGTTGTACAGCTTTTACAAAAATGACTATTTGTGGGGTTTTGCATGCGCTATGGCTTTTCTACTGTCCATCACACCTATTATCCTTAGAAGGCAGTATGGTCTTGCACTGCCTCCTGAAATTAATTTCTTGATAGTGTTGGCTTTGTTCTTACATGTTGGTGGTGGAGCTTTAGGATTGTACAGGATACAAGGATGGGATTACATAACACATTTTCTTTCATCTGGGGTGATAGCAATCCTGGGTTTTATGGCTGTAGTGATATTGGACCAATATTCAACATCCATAGAAATGAACCGATGGATGGTCGGATTCTTTGTAGTGGTGTTTGCTATAGCTATGGGAGCACTGTGGGAGATGGGGGAGTATATTTGCGATTTTATATTTGGAACGACTGAGCAAGCGGGATTGGATGATAGTATGGTGGATCTAATGATCGACTCCTTAGCTGGTCTAATCGTAGGAATAATCGGAGCCATTTATCTAAAATTCGCACCAAAAGAGCGTTTTGTTGATGACTTGAACGTTGAGGATATGATCGAAAAGATAAAGATATTGAAGGGAAATTGAATTCGCACTTATCTAACAATTCTTGGGTAACATTTTAAGTATGGATCACCATTTGGGAAATAATGATAATCTACCACTCAAAGTTCCTCTCTCAACTGCAGCCACTTCACCATCCTGAATCCCCATTGAGGTTAAAAGCAGTGGTTAAGGGACTTGAAGAGCTAAATTTATTTAACAACATTCACAAGCCAAGCAAAGCATCTATTGAGGAATTAACCACGACCCATTCCTTGGAACACATCAATTTTATAAAGAACTTCGGCGAGGGTTACTTATCCCCTGATACTTATCTGAACAACGACACTTTTGAGACAGCCGCTTATGCTGCCGGTGGTGCCATACATGCAGCAAAACTCGCTTATGAGAAGTTAAAACCATCCTTCGCTCTCCTTCGACCACCAGGTCATCATGCTGCTTTTGATACTGGTGGAGGGTTCTGTTATTTCAACAACATAGCAGTAAGTGCCAATTGTTTATTGGATCGCGCAGATAGAATAGCAATTTTAGACATTGATGGACACCATGGTAATGGGACTCAAGATATTTTCAGCAATAGCAATAAGGTCTTGTATATCTCAACACATCAATGGGGCATATATCCCGGTACCGGGTTAGCGGAGTATGTTGGAGAAAGAAAAGGTCGAGGTTATACTGTAAACATCCCCTTTATTTCCGGGTGTGGAGATTCATCTTATAATCTAGCATTTAACGAAATAATCGAACCGATACTCATTCAATTTAAACCAAAGATCATTCTTGTTAGTGTGGGGGTAGATGCGCATTATAAGGACCCAATGACTTCACTTTTGCTTTCAAGCCCTGGTTATTTTTCTTTATTGGAGAAGATTATGAACCTTGCAAGAACATTATGCAACCGAAGGATCTCATTTATGTTGGAAGGTGGTTATCACTTACCAAGTTTATCTGAAGTCATAGCTGCAGTCATCGCCAGTTTTGAGGGGAAGGAAGTGGGGCTGCAATTCGTTACTGAGTATGATACGAACTTTAAAGGAAAAGCAATCGTGGAGAAAGTAAAAACAGCTCAACGTTCTTATTGGGAATTGTAACTACAATCAAGAACCCACTCTTGTTCTTCGGTACATCAATCTTCTATCTTTCTCTTTCTTAATGTTCTTCTCCAACTGGTCAAGTGTCTCATCCAACGCTCTCAACAAACTCCAATCGAAGGCTTTAGCATAGAACATCTTTTGCTCACTGGACATCCTTACCCTTATACTGTATTTACTTACTTCGCCTCCAAGATGATAGTGAACTATATGAATTGCAAGGATCTTCGGTGCAACTATCTTCGCTATTTTTTTTACGAATTTTTGTATGAGCTCGTACATGGCATCGTATACCTCTGGGTCATCTTCTTCGAGACCAGTTATCTGTATGTAAACTTCTTCCTCTTCTCTAAAAGCCGCAATTAACTCGATAAGGTCAATCTGTGTTATGATACCAATAGGCTCTCTCTCTTCTGTTACCATTATCGAAGATATGTTGTATTTCGCCATGAGGTTTACAACATCCTTAACACAAGCATCCAAGCCAACAGAGATTGGAGGAGTCCTCATAATGCTTTTTATCGTTATGCTAACGGGTCTCCTTTCACCTGCCCCCTCACTCTTTTCTACTCTTATTTTTGGCCTCCATAACAAATCTGCCAAATCTTTCAGTCCAATTACGCCTGCTAACTTCTCATCATCATCCACCACAGGTATCGTCCGTTCATCTAATTCCACCATCAAATTCCTTGCATTCACGATGGTATCGTTCTGAGATATGCATTTTGGTGAAGGGGTCATTATCTCTTCCACTCCTATGCTCCCCAGGTCCTCAATTTCAGGGATTATGTGTATAAGGTCTGAGCGAGACACGATTCCAGCTAATTTCCCCTTCGAGATGATCGGTACTGCTCTATAACCTGAAGATATTAGCGCTTCAGCAATTTTTGTTAGGGTATCATTAGCTGAGATTTCTGGGGGCACGATCATGATGTTCTCAACTTTAGTAGAGAGCGGTAAATTCCTTCTCCTGATCAAAGTATCAAAACTTATCAGACCAACGACTCTCTTCTTTTTTAAAACAGCCAATTCATGAATATCATTTTCCTTCATTTTTCCGAGGATCGTAGATAGATTCTCTTCAGGTGTGGTTGTGATTGGATTCTTCTCCATTATATCCTTGGCACGCAGCTCTTCGATTCGAAATTCTTTCATGTGTATCCCTAGCTACCTTCCTAATAGGAGAATCCTATTAAAATCTTTTTAAGAATTAGCATGCAGTGCAATTGATAAAAACATAAAGATTTTAATGCAGAAGATATTAACGGTAGCGAGGTGGATGTCATGCCAGTGAAGATTGGGATCAATGGTTATGGAACAATAGGTAAAAGGGTAGCAGATGCAGTGAATTTGCAGGATGACATGGAGATTGCAGGTGTAACAAAAAGAAGGGCAACCTATGAAGCTAAAATGGCTGTGAAAAATGCCTTTCCTTTCTAT
>JAUWGG010000215.1 GCA_030606525.1 Methanobacteriota archaeon
GTTGTTATAGAAGGTTTTTTTGCTTGCAGCACTGAGAGTTTCCTCTCTGTTTAACCACAAACCACAGTTGCTACGGACTTGTGGAGCATCCGTAGGTGTGTTGATATTTTCACTTCCTAACTTCTGCATATTATGCCCCCTGATCAACCAGTTACCCTTGCTCCTCACGGTGCAAGCCCACACTCTTTAGAGGTGGGTGATTGACAATGCATCACTGATATAAGCAGAGCGTATCATGTTTACAATAAAATACTTTTTGGATGTGAGTTTATTTTTACCTATAGTAGCTGACATAATTATCTATACTCACGATAATGTCAGCCACATATATCCAAAGACTCAATCAAAAGTATAAAACGTTTCGTCTTTGACTATAATCGTCCAAGGACAATTTGAAATACCACATTCATGATGTATGTAAATGCATAAAGGATATACTATGGGAGTGCATCATATGTCGATTGAATTTAGATCCGAAAGAAGAAACTTAGAGGTCTTAACTGCAAATGAAAAATCCATAAAATATGAAATAGAGCAGCGCTGGGATCCTTTAACATCGAGGATGGCTGTCATTTGTCCTCATCTAAGGGAGAAATGGGTAAGATTTTACGATGAGCAGAATGAAGAGTGGTTAGAGGAGATGATCGAGGAGTCGAAAGAAAATTGCCCCTTTTGCCGACCCGTGATCGATAACATAATCGCAAAATTTCCTAAACATCAAATGGATGAATCGATTTTGAAGTTAAATGATATTTATGTATTCCCTAATCTGTATCCCAGGGCGGACTTTGAAGCTGTAGTGACCTCGCCCGATATTCACGGCTTAAATATCAAAGATCTCGGAGAAGCGAAGGTATACGATTTTCTAAATGCCGCTTTTGAGTGCATAAAAAAGGCATATCGATCAAATGCACAGCTTCTCTATCCTGTCATAGGCTGCAATTATCTGCCGCCTGCTGGCGCAAGTCTGATGCATTTTCACATGCAGATCTCGATACAAAAAGTTCCATTTAATTACGTTAAGAATTTAATTCATTTTTCTGAGCGGTATGAAGCAACAAAAGATACAAATTTTTGGCTTAATCTTATAAAAATTAATAAAGACAGAAAAATAGCGCAAAAAGGCAGTATCTATTGGTATACTCCATTCGCACCTTCTGGCTTCTCTGAAGTGCGAGCTGTAGTAAATAAATCCAATTTTTTGAATTTCACAGAAGATGATATAAGAAATTTAGCTGATGGTGTCTCCAATGTTTTAAATTATTACTACCACCGTGGGTTTGCGAGTTTCAATTTTGTTATTTACTCCAATACCCTTAAAGCAAAAAATAACAGGTTCTTTGCAGGAGCGCGGATCGTTGCAAGACCTAGCCCCTCACCGAGTTGCAAATGCATAGATTCTTGGTACATGCCATTCTTGTTGGAAGAGAGCATTGTTCTTGAAAGACCAGAGGATTTAGCCAGAGAAATAAGAGATTGGTTTTGATTGATCAACTAAACCCTATTTTTCTCGCTCCTCAAGATCGTCCAGATCGATCTCTTTTTCAATGACGAAGGCGCCAATATAATGGCAGTCCTTACAGTGATACTTGTAGCCTGTGATCAACCCAGCTTCATAATAGAGACTTGAGCCTCCGCAATGGGGGCAAATAAGGATCTTTTTCTTTCTCATTTCTTTTCAAAGGGATATGCACTTTAAATACTTTGAAGTTTTCATTGATAGTATAAGGGACTACCATAAGCTTTATAAAACTCCATTATATTGCTGACCGATGAGGTAATGCATGCAGCGAGGTTCAAATAAAGACATTGGGGCGATAGGATTAGCGAGCATCTTGATCATAATCGTTGTGGTTGCTGGTGCATCTTATGGCGTATACAGTTGGTATTCCTCAACTCAAGTAACAGAACCAACACCTTTCCTTGTAGTTGAGGATGGGGATATGATTTCAGTAGATTATATCGGTTTTTTTGATGATGATAGGGTTTTTGATACATCTATAGAAGATATAGCTAAGAACGATGCAGCCTATCCAAAAT
>JAUWGG010000028.1 GCA_030606525.1 Methanobacteriota archaeon
ATCAATCTTTGCTTCTGAGGCGCATTTCATCGTAAAAGCTACAACAGCAGGTCTATAAGCACCTGTTTTTAAGAATACGCGTTTTGCACCCTGCTCTCTCAGCCATTCAACATCTTCAACGAAGCTCTCGAACTTGGGAAATCCTACTCTACTGTGCCTTTCAAATGTTTTAAATGCACCAGCCTTGAAAGCCTCTTGAACTCCTTTGTCTTCTGGATCTGGGAGAACCACATACCCTCTCCCTTTAAGCTCCAAAGCCCTTTCTAAAGTAAATAGTCGAACTTCACCGCCGATAGCTTTTGCACCCTGTCCCCATTTGCGTTCCATGGTATCGATTTCCAATTTCGAAAGGAGATATTCATCTACTCCGCCTCTTTGATCTTCCACATTCGTTTGAACAGCTATGTCTCCATATTTTCCGTCATGGAATTTGCGGTATGAGTCTATTCTAAATCTCATATCCGGTGAATCCACTACCTTTCCATTCGTATATTTCGATTCATGGTCCATCCCACAAACGTTCTCACCGATAGTTTGAATCGTTCCAGATAGGGCACAGCCCATTGCTATTCCTTCCCAATTTCGCTTTGCTACTGCTGTTGACCCCAGACCAGCAATTAAAACTGGAATCTTTAGCGGAAGTGGGTTCTTTCCTTTACTTCCAACTACCGTTTCTACATTGACATTTTCAAACAATGCTACATCAGGATTTGCTTCTATACCCTTAGCACCCAAGAGTTCTACCTGTATCTGAAAATAGGACCAATCCATGAAGTAATCTTTGTTTGATGCTTGAGTACTGTCTCCGAAGTACTCAGGACTCGGATAAAGAACTTCTCTCCCTCTAAAAGCAGATTTTCCTATCTCACAAAGCACTGGACATTCGCGTATGCACATCGGGCACATCCCGCTTGTTGGGCTTACGTCCTTGACCCGTGTTGCTGTTCCTGTTGTTGATCTTGCATTCTCATACAATCCTGTCATACTATCCACCATCCATTCTTCCTTAGTCAATCACTAAGGGGGTGGGGAATAGCGCTCCACTATTTAATATTTTACGCATTAAAAGATATCACGATATTTGTATCAACAATATAGAAGGTATAACACTAATTAAACGAATGTTATAGTAGAATTTTGTATCTCGTATTTCTGTTTAGAATAAATTTTCGGGTTGTATCGTTTTGTTGCGCTCTTTACCTGCAAAAATAGCTCATCATCTACCCGGCTTAACTCAATAGTTACCTGCCCAATATGCTCTAAATTAGCTTTAAAGGTCGTTGAATGCACATGCTTATCAAGCACCCAATATGCGATTGTTTTCATATCAAATAACATCGGACATGTATGTGTGTAAAACTCTTGTATCTTACTCTCATCCCCCCAGAGTTCTTGCATTCCTGTTACACTATCGAAAATATATCTTGTGTAATTTCCCTTATCTCCAGTTATTTGGTCAAACATTCTATGGAAGTAATCTGCTACTTGCGGCAGCTCTATTTTTATGACTTTTATGCTAGATACATCTTTATCGTAGAATTTTTGAAAAATACGCTCTCCGTGCCCTTTTCCCTCAGTAAAGCAATCAAGAATTGTCAATTTTTCTGTGTTTATTTTTTCAAACCGCTTAACAAGGGTTAGAGGAGAAGAGTTGAATGATATATACACTACTTCCCTATTTTTACGCAGTCCCTCTTCAATGAACTTCTCTATAAATAATTTGGAGAACGTTCCGACTTCTGTTTCTAAGAGGACATTGTCTCCAACGAAGAGCCCACCTAAGAGATTGTCTAATTCTTTGATTCCAGTTGATTCTGATATACTGCCTGTCATTCTTTCACCTTTTCTATATAACAGGTGTTAATCGTGG
The DNA here is from genome assembly GCA_030606525.1 of Methanobacteriota archaeon. Taxonomy (GTDB): domain Archaea; phylum Thermoplasmatota; class Thermoplasmata; order JAUWGG01; family JAUWGG01; genus JAUWGG01. The sequence continues at coordinate 1,871 of JAUWGG010000028.1, forward strand.
GTTATTATATCCTTTAGTCACATCGACAGAGAAATTATATATTTCTGTTTTCGGGAGCACACCAAAGAATATGATCGATCCGTCAACATTCATTACCTTCCAGTGTGTATTAGATATAGGTTCTATCTCTCCAGCCAATTTTTGTCCGCGATTTGTTATTAATATATCCACATCATTTTGTTGTTTTGTGTCTGATGTCCATTCGTACATCACTTTGGCGCTCTCTTCTAGACCATATTTGTATTCGAGTGAATCTAATCCAACGATGCTGAGCACGGGTTCCTTCTGTTTTTTAAACTTCCGCCTCTCCAGTGCAAGTTGTGCGACATCGTCATCTATTGATTTACCTTTACACGGCACCACGAACGGTTTTGTTTCTATTATGTTGACGTACTTCTCCAAAGATCTAACATGTTTACAAAACTGCTCTTCGCCTATGAAAGGAGTGAGTAACCTTTTCCATCGAGCAACATCTTCCCCCTTTGATGGGATATACACACATCCCCTGCCCTGATTTATATGATTAATTATTGTTGGGAGTAATAAATATTGATATGCTTTTCCAACGTCCCTTTCTATCTCAAATAGATTAACACTGCCTTTAATGTAACCGCCCTCTAAAAGTACATCTAAATCTCCTATCCCTGTGGAAATTTTGTCACCAAAATCGGGGGTTGGATATGGATTTACGGGACGTGCTATATCTTCTATCTCAAAACTCTCGAAATATCTAAACTTACCATCCTCTAGAGTGAAAAGGTATTTAGGTCGATTGATCGCTGTCCCCCTCAACTTATTCACCCTAATTTCCCTGATCTTTCTATCTTCTATCGTATTTTCTTCAAGAGTAACAACACCATCAGCTAGATAATCTAGAGGATTTGGCCTGAAAGTTTCCATTACTACAGCAATGTTAGCTTTAGTGTCTCTCGCAAGTCTTGCCAATCTCACTCTCAATATTTCCTTTTCCATTTCATTTAGTTCTGTAGTCAAACCCTCAAAACTATCGATCACAACCGTTGGGTTTTCTATCTCACTAATTTCTTTGTAAAGCGCCTTGATCACTTCTGAATATATGTGCATAAATTCTTTACTAGATTCATTTTTCTTAAATAAGTGTGGTTCAATCGTTTCTTCAGGATGAGCTGCATCCAGTCTCCGTTCATTAGGAACTATTTCTTCTAATCCAGAAATGTCTGCAGAATCCATATCTCTGGAATTAACCCAAATTGTATCTCCGAACTCATTCATTTCCTCCAGCAGTTTAAAGCCTAAAATGGTCTTGCCGGTACCTGCGGCACCTTTGATTAGGAGTATTCGTCCTCTTTCTTCGAAGAATTTTTTCAACTCATTTGGTATCACTTACTTCAACTCTGGTTTGTTTATTCCGCACTGAGGAATTCACCCAATATCATAAACACTACATAAATATATCGTAGGTAGTGATAACGAGACTTAAATATGGGAACTCGCACCAACTGCTTTTGTGCATATAAAATTAACCAATAGCTTTTAGATTTTCTATATAAATAATCTTCGAAGGGTTTATAAATATAATTTTTATGGAGAAACTGAAATATTAATAACTTATATTTATAATTTGCCGTAGTTCCAAATATATAGTTGTTTTCGAATAATAGTATATATGCAAGCAGTATTACCCCACTGGAGGGAGATGAGCGGGTGTTACTTGCATAACACAATCCTGTCAAAATAAGCTCGTCTCCCTTCACTAATACATATTCACGAAGTGCAAAAGATGCTTCCTTATAAGGTGTAAAAATGGATAATCCAGAAGCTAAAGATAAGAGGAGATTGAAGAGAGGTCAAATAAGGAAATCCACCAAAAGGGAGGTTGAAAGAGAAATAGACAACCTGGAGAGTCAAGAACGTTTAAATGAACGATCCATGGACATAATTGCAGGTATCCACGTGTTCAAAAAAGGACATCCCATGAAAAAGAGTGTAGTCGCCAGAGCAAAGGAGAAGGAGAAAAAAGATGACAGAAGCAAGAGAAATCGAAAATAAAGGATATGGAAAAGAGGGATTATCGATCTCTTTTGAGCCTGAAATCATTAGCTTTTGCTGTAATTGGTGCGGTTATTCTACTGCTGAGCTGCCAAGTGCGAAGAAAGAACAACACCCCTCTAATATCGGAATGATAAAAGTTATGTGCTCGGGAAGAGTTGAACCTGAATTTATTTTTGAAGCATTAAAAAATGGAGCAGATGGTGTTTTGATAATAGGATGTCATCTTGGCGATTGTCAGTACGAATCTGGCAATTATAAGACCAGAAGAAAAATCCTGCTTTTAAAGAAATTACTATCGCAATTTGGGATCAATCCAAAGAGGGTAAGATTAGAATATTGTTCTGCTGAAGAAAGACAAAACTTTGCACTGGTAATCAAAGATTTTATTGAGGAAATCAAAAAGATGGGACCGAATCCGCTCAATGAGGATGGGAGGAAATAAATGGCAGAGAAACTTAAAATCGGTGCTTATTGGGCGGCGTCATGCGGTGGCTGTGATGTCGCACTGCTTGATATTAATGAGAAGATATTGGATGTGGTAGATGCTGCTGATATTGTCTTCTGGCCTATAGCAATGGACGTAAAATACAGTGATCTGATAAATATGCATGACGATTATATTGACATCACTTTTTTCAACGGTGGTATTAGGTCATCTGAGAATGAAAGGTTTGCAAAGATATTGAGGAAGAAATCGAAGCTGCTCGTAGCTTTCGGGTCATGTGCATGCAATGGTGGTATCATAGGGCTGGCGAATCTTGCAAGCAGGAAAGAATTGTTTGAGATAATATACATCGACAATGAAACCACGCCAAATCCAGCTAAGGTGGTTCCCCAAACGAAGTCAGCGTTTGGCGATGAGACGCTAACCTTACCTGAGATCTACGATAGAGTGAGGAGTCTAGCTCAAGTTGTTGATGTAGACTATTTTGTGCCTGGCTGCCCACCTTCTACGGAAAGGATTGAAGAGGTTCTCAATGCATTTATCTCAGGGAAACTGCCTTCGAAAGGTACAGTTTTTGCTTTTGAAAAGAGCCTTTGCGACGAGTGTCCTAGAGAAAAGAAAGACAAGAAAATCACGAAGATACACCGAGTTCATGAGATCATAGATAATGGGGAGTGTTTTCTGGACCAGGGGATCATATGCATGGGTCCTGTGACCAGAGGAGGCTGCGGAGCTGAATGCATCAAGGCGAATATGCCGTGCACGGGATGTTATGGACCGCTGTCTGATGTCAAAGATCAGGGGGCTGCCATGTTGAGTGCTATTGCGTCTGTCATTTCTGCAGAGGGGGAGCGTCAACTCTCAGAGGAAGAGGAGAAAGAGATCATGGAAGCGATAAAAGATTGTATAGGGATTTTCTACAAGTACTCTTTGCCATCATCGATTTTCGGTGGGAAGGTAAAAAGTTTGACAGAAGGAAAGGGAGGTAAGCATGGTGAGAAAAGATAAAAGGATAGTCATCGAGCCTATGACAAGACTTGAGGGTCACGGCAAGATAGAGATATTCCTCGACGATAAAGGCAATCCCAAAGATGCTTTCTTCCAAAGTCCTGAGCTCAGAGGGTTCGAGCATTTCTGCATAGGTCGATTAGCTGAGGAGATGCCAATTATCACCGAGAGGATATGTGGTGTGTGCCCTGAAGCGCACCACTTTGCCTCTACAAAGGCGTTGGACCATGCATTTAATGTGGAACCGCCTGTTGCAGCTAAAAAATTAAGAGAGCTGATATACAACTCTTACATTTTCTCAGACCACGCTCTGCACTTCTTTTATCTCGGCGGTCCAGATTTTATTGTAGGACCTGGTGCACCAAAAGCTGAACGGAACATATTCGGAGTGATCGACAAAGTTGGGATCAAGAGAGGGAAGGAAGTGATCAAACATAGAGCATATGGTCAAAAAATCATAAAGATGATAGGCGGGCGCTCAATAAACCCGGTCTGCGGTCTTCCGGGAGGTATGTCGAAGCCATTGTCAGAAGAGGAGAGGGATGAGGTAGAAGACATGGCTATTTCCTGCGTTGATTTTGCTAAAAACGCATTAGAATTATTCCATGATATTGTGCTTAAAAACGAGGAATATGTGGATAGGATAATGGACAAAGCTAATGCATTAAACACGTACTACATGGGTCTGGTTGACAAAGAGGGCAAAGTGAACTTTTACGATGGTGAGCTGAGGGTCGTCGATCCCATGGGAAAGGAATTTACAAGAATTAATCCAAAAAATGTGCTTGATATCATCGAAGAACACATTGAGACGTGGACATATATAAAATTTCCATATCTAAAGGATGTAGGATGGAATGGACTAGTTGACGGCGCGGACAGCGGCATTTATAGAGTAGGACCATTAGCGCGACTTAATGTAGCTGATGGTATGAGCACACCACTAGCAAACGAAGAGTACAAGTTGTTCTATGAAACGCTTGGTAAAAAACCTGTTCACGCTACATTCGCTTACCATTGGGCACGTCTTGTGGAATTACAATATGCAGCTGAGCGGATGCTAGAGCTATGCAGAGAGAAAGACATAACAAGCAAGGACCTGCGAAATACACCTGGGGAGCCTGATGAGGGTGTGGGTGTAATTGAAGCTGCTCGAGGTACTCTGATCCATCACTACAAACTAGATGAAAGTGGTCTGGTGAGACTAGCGAACATGATCGTTCCAACTACAAGCAACAACAGTGGGATATGCATTTCAATCAAAAATATGGCGAAAAAAATCATCAAAAATTGGGTGGTGAATGATAACCTATTAAACAAGGTAGAGATGGCGTTCAGAGCATATGATCCATGTATAGCCTGCGCTACCCATGCGTTACCAGGACAGATGCCGATGGAAATCGAAATCTATGATCATAAAAAAGCATTGTATAAAAAATTGAGAAGGTAAATAGATGAGAAAAAGTGGGGCTCAGCAAAGGACCATATCAACAGAAGGAGGGGTGAATACAATAAATGCTACTGTACCAGGAGTCGTCATAATAGGTGAAGGGGACGTTCAACCCGAGTTAGATGGTTTGAAATTTGTTAAGATAAAACCGAGTGTCAATGACCGGTTGATGTTGAATAAGAATTTTTCCACTGTTCTTGATGAGAGTCTCTGCAGTGGATGCAGGTTATGTGAAGGGCTGTGTCCTTCGCTAACTTTCAACAGTGAAAAGAAAATCATGGCTCTGAATGAAACATCATGTAAGGGATGCGGTTTATGCGTCAGCATATGCCCTTCAGGTGCTTTGCAGCAAAGGCAGTTCAGCAACGGTCAGATCATTGCACTGATAGATGATATCCTCCTCGGTACAGTAAGAGAGCAGAAGGTCAGATCATATCACTGCAGCTCCTGCCCCCTTTCTATTGCGAACATTGTAAATGTGAAAAAATTTCAATATCCATCTGAGTCCACGGTAATAAGGTTAATGTGCTCAGGTATGATGGAAGCATCGCATGTTTTAGATGCTTTTAAGTTTGGTGTCGATGGAGTTCTGGTCTTTGGATGTTATTTCGGAGATGGTAACAAACCGTCATGGAGTGAGAATGTTGATGAGAAAATTGCAATGGCAAAGGATCTCATGAGTCTTTTAGGGTTGGACAGAGAGAAGCTGCGATTGGATTGGGGTTCTATATCTAACGAAAAGAATTTTGCAAAGGCGGTAAGAAAATTCGTAAATGAAATAAAGGAGGCAAATCTATGAACGCTGAAATAGAGAACATCATCCGTGAGACCAAAGCGAATTACTGCCTTGAATGCGGGAAATGTACCGTTAATTGTCCGATTTCTAGAGTGACAGAAAAATATACTCCAAGATTAACAGTTGAAAGGGCTCTGAATAATTTCGAGGATGAGATCCTTGCTGATTGGGGGCTTTGGTCTTGTTTGACATGCAATCTCTGCAATATAAAATGTCCATCTGGAGTGGATTATACTGGTTTTATTAGAAAATCCAGGGCATATGCGCTCAAAAACGGAATATTGGGTGTCTCCGCTCACGCAGGGATAATGTCGTCTTTGAGCAGAAACATGACCGCCCCTAAGCTTGAACAGAACAGACTTGGCTTCCTCTCATCCGACCTGCGAACATCTAAGAATGGTGATATTCTATATTTCGTTGGTTGCGCCCCATTCTTTGATGTTGTATTCAAAAACATTGAAGCGAATGTGTTGAACATTGCTAAAAGCAGCATAAGAGTACTTAACAAACTCGGTATAGAGCCAGTGGTCACGAAGGATGAGCGGTGCTGTGGACATGACCTGCTTTGGACAGGCGATGTAGAGAACTTTGAAAAATTGGCTAAACTTAACACACATCTCATAGAGAGAACCGGTGCGAAAAAGGTAATATTTTCATGCCCAGAAGGTTACAGAACCTTCAAAAAAGATTATCCTGAGTATGTGAACTTGAATTTTGAAGTGCAGCACATCTCAGAATTTATTTTGGAAATGGTCGATAATGGTGGTCTGGAATTCCAAGAGTTTTCGAAAAAAGTTACTTATCAAGACCCTTGTAGATTGGGTCATCATCTAGGGATATACGAACCTCCACGTAAACTAATAAAGATGATCCCAGGAATAAAATTCGAGGAAATGCCTAACAGCAGAGAGGAGGCAATTTGCTGTGGAACAAGTGCATGGACGAACTGCACCTTCTACTCTGAAAAGATTAGAACTGGACGATTATTGGAGGCTAAAGGAACAGGTGCAGAAACACTTGTAACTGCTTGCCCTAAGTGTCAAATCCATTTCAAATGCACAATGTCGAATAAAAGTGATGACGGTATTGATTTCGGTTTGGAAATACTGGATTTAGTAAATCTAATAGATATGTGCCTAAGGAAGGGAGGGAAATGAGCAAGAGTGTGCTGGTGATCGGCGGCGGTATTGCAGGCATTCAAACTTCTTTGGATCTTGCAGAGAGAGGTACGAAGGTGTATCTGGTCGAGAAGGAGCCAAGCATCGGGGGTAAGATGGCACTGCTAGATAAGACATTCCCAACGAACGATTGTGCAATTTGCATTCTGGCACCGAAGATGAATGAATGTGCTGCCCAC
>JAUWGG010000119.1 GCA_030606525.1 Methanobacteriota archaeon
GATATATAATACATTACCATTTTTAGTTGATTACTATCATGTTGGGTGTGAGGTCATGCTTTGCGCTGCTGCAAAAAATGTTGATATGTGCGCATTATGTGATGCGTTTATATGTGAAAAATTAAAAAAATTCTACCAAAAAGGATATGAGGCCACGCGAAAAAATTTTCTTAGGATTAAAAAAGTCGGATTAGATGCGTGGTTTGAAGAAATGAAAAAGAAGTTAAAGAGGAATTAAGCGTTCGTTAATTATTTAGTTTGTCTTATATTGTAACTTCTCACTTTTTTTTTCGAACTTCCTCGTACAGGATGGGCAAAGATTTAGGTGTTGTATGCATTTTTTATGGAACAAAGTACCGCATTTACACCTATAAACATCATCATCTTTTCTGATTCTATCTAAACATACAATGCATTTCATATCCTTAATGCTGGATGTCCTGTGACCAACTTTATATCCAACTTTTTGTAAAAGATGGGAAGGTCGATATCGCGGTAAAACCTCACTCTTCGCAAGTCTTATCTGCCTTTCCATCACTCTAATCAACTCCTCGGCAGCCTTATCGGAGATAAGTCCCTTTTCCCATGCATCATAGAACGCATTTTTTTTACTGATTAATGTCTTTCGAATGATCTGCATGCATTCATCCTTATGAAGAAACTCGTGTTCTTTCACAACCTCACCAATATTTATCAAACATTTCAAATTTATCTCTCTATTTCTGTCATTTAATGTTTTAAAGACCGCTTCAGATATCTTTCCCTCTTTATACATCTTCTCAAGTTCTTGGGTTGTATCGTGGGTCAGTACCACATCTAACCTTTTTTCTTCGATTTGCTTTTCTGGTATCTTAAGGAAACCCATCTTATTAAGAACGGGTCTCAGTGTAAGTCCTTGGATTGTTAATGAGAAAAGAACGACACCGAAGGTCAAGGTTAATAAGAGGTCTCTATAAGGAAAAGGAACTGGACCTGTTGGTGAATCGATAAATTTTGGTATCCCTAGAACAAGGGCAATGGGAATAGCACCTCGAAGGCAACCCCAAGTCATCACATATCTCCATTTTTTAGGTATTTTCTCTCCAAGTCTATTGAGGATCCCCACGACGCTGAAGATATTCAGAGCACGACATGCTAAAATTGCAAGGATTACCAGCAGTACTGGGTAAATGTGCAGATAAATGTTGAACAGCTGTATCTCCATCCCAATAAGTATGAATAAAACCGAGTTCACGACGAATGCAGCGAATTCCCAGAATGTGGTCAATGTAAATCGAGTTGATGGGGACATGGCTAGTACCCTTCCATAATTACCCAGAACTAAACCAGCAGTTACGACAGCGATTATACCTGATAAGTGGAGCGATTCCGCTAATCCAAAAATTCCGAAGGCAAGGATAACTGTGATCATCACCTCTATAAAACGATCTGTTATTTGCTGGAGGATCTTGTAACATACATAACCAATCCCTAAGCCTATGAGTAGACCACCTATAGAAACCTTGATTATCTCCCATAGACCTACCAATGCATTGAACTCTCCAACCTCCACTAACCCTAATATCACACCGAAGATCACTATGGCGATACCATCATCGAATATGCTTTCCCCCTCAACGATAATTCGAAGACGCTGTGGTACTCTTATCTCCTTGAACAAAGCCAACACGGTTGTTGCATCGATGGGCATGATTAAAGCGCTTAATAATAATGCGATAGGCAGTGGTATCGATATGAGATAATGGATTAAGACACCAACTATAACAATTGACATAGTCACTCCAACAACTGCCAATACCGATATCGGTTTCCAATTTTCTAGTAAATGCTGCAGGCGCATGCGGAGCGCACCATCGAACAATAGGGGTGGTAACAGCACAAAGAAGATCAATTCTTTAGTCAAGGTGATGCCAAACTTAAATCCGGAAAGTCCTACCACTAGTCCGGATATAACTAACGCTATCGTGTATGGCAGCTTGAGATACTTTGCTATTATAGCTACGATAGCAGCTATCATCAGTATTACAACGAATGGACCAATTTCATTCGTACCGAGTTCGAACATTTTCATTCCTCATTCTTATATTCATTCATCTCTTCAATATGGTAATCTGTATTTATAAATTGTATGATTTCTCATTTTACAAGTGTCAAAACATTTCAAATGTATTTTGGATATATAATACGTTATTATTAGTTGATTACTATCCTGTCGGGTGTGTGATCATGACTTGTCCTCACTGAAAAATCTTAATCACCTTTTTTTGCACCTCACCTGCGATGAGGATAGTGCTCGAGACAATTATTACTACAGCCCAATCTAAGATGTTTAATGGTACAGTCCCGAATACATGTTGAAGGAATGGTGTGTAGATCGCTAGCGACTGCAATATCAGTGAAAAGCTCAATCCAAATATAATATATTTATTGGATAAAAGACCGATTTTAAATATTGAATCCTTAAACGATCTGCAATTGATCACATTAAATAGTTGAAACATCACAATCATTGTGAACGCTACAGTTCTTGCCTTTTCTAAAGACGCATGTTCTAAATAAAAGTTATATGTAGCGAGGGTGCCTACGCACATTAGTGCTGTCATAATTATCATCAGATAAATAACATCTCTGGAAATAATTCGCTCTTTTGGATTCCGCGGTTTTTCACGTAAAACATCACCGTGCTTTCGCTCCAGTCCCAACGGTACGACTGACGTGCCGTCTGTGACCATATTTATCCATAGGATTTGGACCGCTATCAACGGCAAGGGCAGCCCAAATGCAATCGCTGCGACTAGAGTGACAGCTTCAGCTGTATTTGTAGTCACTAAGAACGCCACTGCACGTTGAATATTCTTAAAGATAACGCGTCCTTCTTCGATAGCGTTAGTGATCGACTTGAAATTATCATCTATAAGTATAATATCAGAAGATTCTTTTGCAACTTCTGTACCTACTAAACCCATTGCTGTGCCTATATCTGCCCTCTTTAACGCGGGTGCATCATTTACACCATCCCCTGTCATAGCTACAATATGATGCTCGCGTTTAAGCGCATTAACGATCCGAAGTTTCGTCTCTGGTGAAACTCTTGCAAATACCGTTGTGTGCTCAATCCTTTGTTGAAGTTCCTCATCGCTCATCTCACATACCTCAGCACCAGTCAGCACCTCAGAATAATCATCACCTAGAATACCAACTTGTTTTGCAATCGCAATTGCGGTTTGCGGTTGATCGCCGGTAGTCATAATTACCTTTATCCCTGCATATTTGCACTGTTTAATCGCCTCTTTAACTTCCTTTCTTGGAGGATCAGTTATCCCAACTAATCCGAGGAAAACCAACCTTTCTATATCTTCTGGCGAAATGTTGTCTTTTACATTATCAAAATCTTTGTATGCCAATGCTAAAACTCTTAAACCATCATATGCCATCTTTTGATCTACCAATTGAATATTAGCTCGTATAGGCTCATCTAATTCTTGATTAAATTCGTCATTATGTACAAGTTGTGACAGTTCCATAACAATCTCTGGCGCTCCTTTTACGAAAATTCTTTTATTCCCATTTTGAACTTTATGTAAAGTAGCCATATATTTTCTAGTAGAGTCAAACGGCAGCTCATCTATTCGAAGCTCTTCTTGCTCCAGCATAGTTTTCGTCAATTGAGCTTTTTCTGCCAGCACAACTAATGCACCTTCGGTATGATCGCCGATAACATTCCAACCTTGGCTACTTTTTTGTAGAGTAGCATTATTACAAAGTATACCTGCCCTTAACATTAATGCGAGTACCTTATCATCGAGTGGTTTTAGTGTTTTAGAATAATAATGGAATTCACCATTAGGTTCCGAGCCATGTCCTGTGACATCAATCGTTCTGTTATTCGTATAAATTTTTACAGCGGTCATTTTGTTTTGGGTAAGTGTGCCTGTT
>JAUWGG010000248.1 GCA_030606525.1 Methanobacteriota archaeon
GGAGTGTTTGAGGGTCAACATCAATAAACTTTACTGTGGCACCAACATGAGTTATGCATTCAGCAGTCGCGATGAATGTGTTCGGTACTGTTATAACCTCGTCATCAGGTCCAACTTCCGCTGCCATCAGGGCTAGATGGAGAGCACTGGTCCCGCTTGAACAGCCGATGGCATGTTTCGCATTGCAGAATTTCGCAAAGTTTCTCTCAAAATTTTTGACGTTCTCGCCCATTATAAATGCTGTATTGTCTATAACCCTTTGTATTGCAGAATCAATATCCTTCTTTATAGAAAGATAATTGGCTTTTAAATCCACTAGAGGAATCTTCATGTTTCACCCTCTAATTTATATGCCTTTTCGCCTGTGGGATATTTCAATTCGGAAACGTCCTGGACAACTTTTGCCGGGTTTCCTACAACCACTTTGCCGTCAGGCACATCTTTTGTAACAACGCTACCCGCACCAACCAAGGCATTTTTGCCAATCTTTACACCCGGCAGAATAGTCGAATTGGCCCCAATTTTTGCAGCTTTGGATATGATGACACCCTTCAGGAATTCTTTGGACCTGGCTGATTTTGGGAATGGCGCGTTGGTCAGCACTACGTTTGGGCCTATCCAGCATCCCTCATGGAGTTCGCAATATTCTGGAATGAATGCTTGGGAATGAATCCTGACATTATCTGCTATCTTGGTTTTGAACTCGACCACACTCATTGTACCTATGCTTACATTAGTTCCTATAATATTTTCCTCCCTTATGGCTGTATGGTTGCCGCTTTGAAAGTTGTTTCCTATAACCGTACCAGCATATATCACGGTGTGTGATCTTATGATGGTAGAATCGCCTAGGACTGTCTTGAGTTCTCCTTCCTTCTTGCCTTTTGGGGGAATGCCGATTATAACGAAGTCTTCTATCTCTGCATTTTTTCCCAATTCCACGTTTTTCATTATTTCGGCTGTCTTAGCTACCTTGACATCAATCATGGAGTGCCATCTCCTTTCTCGTTTCTGCTGATTTAATACTGAGTTCACATATCCTTGTTGTGTAATATTCTTCCTTACCTATGTTTAAGGTGTTGGAAATCCCCTTCGCATTTTTTTTATCGACTGATTTGAGGAAATATTCGAGCTCGTCCTTGAGCGACTCATTTTTTGTTATTGATTCTTCCACGGGTGCCTCTTTCTCGATTTTTTCATAGCTCACCTTCAATGGATACCTTACGATCTTCTGCTCGAAATAATCCACGTATATCTTCTCTTTCTCGGCGATAATCCACATATCTCTCTTCTTTTCCGGGTGACAGCAGCAGACCTCTATTGTGGTGAAGAAGTCGCCATAATCGAGCACGATGATTGCAGAATCCTCAAATTGTTCTGAAAGATGATTCTTCTTCTTGGAATAGACTTTAAGAGGCCTTCTATCTGTGATGAAGTTAAGTATATCCATGGGGTGTATACCCAGGTTGAGTATAACGCCCGAATCTTTTCTTGGCGGTTTTGTGGAATGCATGTATCTGCAGGTTA
>JAUWGG010000138.1 GCA_030606525.1 Methanobacteriota archaeon
ATGTGAGCGGGAAATCCCACACTCTTTAGAGGTGGGATGAGAGCGAACAGTACTTTCACCCCTCTCCAGTATACTTTTATATATTTCTTTTTCCATATTATCACTCAGTGATGGATAGGGCAGGGACTGTCCGAATCCGCAGTTGGAAACGCCTGTGTAGACCTGTGAGCTTTGCTCGTAATCGGGATGTAACCGAGAGGGTCGAGAGCCAATCTGACGGATGGCTCGATGAAGCAGGAAGCCAACATGCTTTAGCTGTTGGGTAGTTCACTGATCGCTGCACTCCTTACTAATGTTCCATTTCTACTTATCTTTGGATGCTAACTCTTTCATTCTTACACCAATATATTCTATCACAGCGTTTAAATTTTCTTCATTATTAAAATTCTCAATTAAATTCTTTATCTTCTCATTTTTTCCCTTCAGATTCTTAACAAAGGCGGTAATTCTCAGTACCGCTCTATTAACGTCGTCAACAATCGTCACATCTGCGCATCTTGAGGTTCTGGATAATGGGTTCAAATCTATGGCTATGATCACTTTTCCCATCTCCTTCAATGCTTTTGTCCTGTCCCCATCTTCCAATGAAAGAAGGACCGTATCAGCATTAAAGATACCTTCATGTGTGCACAGCGCTCGATCATGCTCTAAACCTGGTATTTTTGAATCAGGATATTCTCCTAAAATCCCTTCTCCACCATGCGCTTCCAATAATTTCTTTATCCTTCTAATGCGCTCCTCTGCTCTATGGAATAGATTCACCTCGATCTTAGCAGGTATTCTTTTACTGAGAATAACGATGGATTCAGCTGTTAGAGCTGCTGTATTGCCGTTCACTGATATAACCGGGTTTTCGGCCTTCAACAGGAACGCTGCCGCTGCTTCCTCAGCTCGCTCCGCTTGCTTTATTGTTTTTTCTCCTAATAGATAATCAAAGGCTTCGCCGCGACCATGTGCTATCAGACCAGTTTTATGTACCACTCCTTTCTCAACGAACTCTACCAATTTTTCCCTCATCTTTAATGAATGGTATCTGGGGTGTGATTTCGGTATTTTCATAAGCGTTAATCTCCTTTTTGGTTTTAAGGGTTTTGCCCCCTCCCATATCAAACCAATACATTCTTATAGATTTCCATGCAAAACTCATTTCTTACTATAAACATTTTCGAAGGTTTTATATAGTAGAAGTATATAAGAGTAGAAGGTAATGACTATTTGAACCTTTGGGAATCGGGGGAAGAACATGCATCGTTTAGGAACAGTAGAAAATATCTCTTACAATGGTACTTTGATCGTGAAAGCAAGATTCACCCCAAAAAAGGGTTCAATGGCGGAGGATAGAAAGATGAATGATATTGGTGTGATCACAAGGATCTTCGGACCTGTGAAAACGCCTTTCGTATCGATAAGGCCTATCGATAAAAGCGCTCTGTTGAGCTTGATTGGAAGTGAGGTTTATATAAAAAAGGAGGAATGATACGTTGAGTGATGAGAAAGAGAAGGAAAAAAAAGAGGCAAAGGAAGCTGAGATAAGCGAATGTCCAGAATGCGCGAGTAAACATCTAACTAGAGATTATGAGCGTGGAGAATTGGTATGTGAGGATTGTGGTCTAGTTTTGGATGAGTCGATGATCGATCAGGGTCCGGAGTGGAGGGCTTTCGACGTTGAGCAAGGGGAAAGAAGAGCAAGGACTGGAGCACCAATGACCTACACCATTCACGATAAAGGATTGTCGACTGAGATAGGCTGGAAAAATAAGGATTCTTATGGGAAGAGCATACCAACAAGAAATAGAGCGCAGTTATACAGATTGAGGAAATGGCAGCGTAGAATTAGGGTATCAAATGCTACTGAGCGGAACCTAGCTTTTGCACTCAGCGAACTGGATAGGATGGCATCAGGCATCGGTTTACCGAGAAATGTGCGTGAAACAGCCGCTATGATCTATAGAAAAGCTGTTAATAAAAATTTGATAAGAGGGAGGAGTATAGAAGGGGTTGTAGCTGCATCGCTGTACGCTGCGTGCAGGCAGTGCGGCGTTCCAAGAACTTTAGATGAGATCGCTTCATGCTCCAGAGTAGGAAGGAAAGAGATTGGTCGGACATATAGATTCATGACTCGGGAATTGAAGTTGAGGTTGATTCCAACTAGGCCTCGGGACTACATCTCCCGATTTTGCAGTGAATTGAAGTTGAGCGGTGAGGTGCAGGCTAAAACTTTGGATATATTAAAAGAGGCAACTGAAAAAGAATTGACCTCTGGTCGTGGTCCTACTGGTGTAGCTGCTGCATCCATATATATCGCGTCATTTCTATGCAACGAAAGAAGGACGCAGAGGGAAGTGGCAGATATCGCAGGTGTAACAGAAGTTACGATCAGGAACCGATATAAAGAGCTGACGGAAAAATTAGGCATCGAGGTTCAGCTCTGATTATAATTTTAGGGTCTGATCCTTCTTAAGCGAATGTATTCCACCTTTTCATTATTTTGTCTGCCGAACAGCAGTTCCTTTTTTACACCATGAGCTAGTCGGACTGCCCTACTTATCTCTGGCCACATACTCTTGAAGTTCTTTGGGACAGCGTGAACGAGATATTTAGCATGGTGAACTTCTGGATCGCCCTCGTATGCTCTAAAATGGGATCCGTATTTAAATCCTGTTTTTACAATTATTCCTTTATTCCTGAGATCTTTATATATCTGCATTCGCAACTCTATGTCTTGTTGAATGTTCTTTGCCCTCTTTAAGAAGCGTTCAACACTCATCTTCCTCCCTGTCTTAACATCCTTTACTATTATCACATCATTTTCCAAAAGATAGGCGCTTTCCAATAATGATAATTGGAGGTTGTCTCCTATCAACTTACCATAGAACCCAAGGTCATGCAGTGCTTGAGCTTTTTCTTCATCCAGAACCATTACTCTATCGCCCAAGAATATAGCTTCTATTTTCGTCTTTACCTTCTTTCTTTTTATTTTGCCCCTTGGTCTTACCTTTCGCACTTTATAATAGGTCAGATCGCTCTCCTCATCTACAACTCCTAAAAGCAATTCCTTCTTTATATTGACGATCTGGTTCAGGTACCTCACCAAATCCTCTATATTTAAAATCCCTCTTTCAGAGATCGCCCAAACCCAATATTTCGATGGTGTTTTGTTTGGTGCACCACCCCTTGGAAATACCCTGAAATCTAAAATAACGTGTGGTTTAACAACATATCCCCTCTGTCTTAGATCTCTATAGACTATGTACTTTATTTCGAAATTTTGGTATGTTAGATTTGCAAGACGCATGAGCCTTGCTTCACTTACCTTTCTCCCTTTTCGTTTAACCTGGAGCCGCCCAACATCCTGCAGATAGATCGCTTCGATAAGAGAGAGCTTTAAGGCACCACCTGGCTGCGGTATACCAAAATATCCCTTATTATAGATTTGACTGGCTTCCTTTTCATCGGTAATGATGATCTCGTCTTCTAACAATTCACCTTTCAATCTTGCGCCCCCGAATACAGCGGGTTATGAACATGATTGTTTATAAATAATAGGGAAAATGATGTGAT
>JAUWGG010000004.1 GCA_030606525.1 Methanobacteriota archaeon
CATTTTTTTCTCATCTCGGAGCATTTCTACTATCTTGGCAGCTAACTGAACACAATTTCCTTTTTCAAAAACCTCTCCGTAGTACCATCTATGAAGACCATCAGATATGCAAGGTCTTGATGCGACTATAGGAGGTGTTCCACAACTCATCGCTTCTAATAACCCTATACCAATACCGCCGCCTTCTTCAGCAGTGCTAAATGTATCTATAAAAACATCAGAGCCAGATAGATACATGGGTATTTCATCATGGGGTATTAAGCCGACAAATTTAACATGTTCTTTGATATTCAGATCCTCAGACAGTTTCCTCAACTTTTTTGTTAATTTTCCTGTTCCTCCAAGAACGAAAATAACATTAGGGATTTTTTTTAACACGTAGGGAACAGCTCTAATGAGAGTTTCTATATCATATATTGGTTTATGATGTCGAATGCTAATTACTACTTGTGATGAACCATTACCGAGATAATTCTTTAAATCAATAGATTTAGCGCTAGGGGAGAAAACACTGGTATCTACCCCCCACTGTACCTCAATAATCTTTCCCCTGGAGACTCCCATTCTGACAAGTATATCAGTGGCATATTTATTATTCGCATGAACAGCATCTGCTTTTCTCAATACATATCCTGTGATATATTTGTAAATTCTAGACTGTATCGGATAAATTGAAATGTCGGACCCAAGAACACTAAGCACAAAGGGATGAAAATTTGAAAGAGCAGCGAAAAAACCGCAGTCTTGAATATAGAGGGCATGCAGTACATCAGGTCTTATTCTTCGAATGATCTTTTTAGTACTAAAAAATATTCTTATTAACTGTGTAATAGTTCTTAGACCGATGGCTTTAGGAGGTGTATATGGGCCAATATAGTGCAATTTCCCATCGATCTTTCCTTTTCTGTGGGAAATGACATGTACTTCATGTCCACTGTCTGCAAAGTACTTCACAAATCTCTGTGTATGGATGCTTTTGGCATCTGCTATAAAACACACCTTCATGTTTCACCTCAAATATGATCTCAATTCAAGACCACCTCTTCACATACATGCACCACATCTTGTGCTGCCCTACGCCAACTATACTTTTCTTCTACCAATTTTCTTCCGTTCTTTCCCATCCTATCCCTCAATTTTTTATCTTCTAACAGCTTAACGATCCCTCCTCCCAAGTCTTCACAGTTGCCGGGCTCGACCGGTATTCCTGATTTTGAAATCTCTAATAAATCACCTACTCCCTCTATGTTACTGGCGACAAGAGGTTTTCCGCAAGCTAGATACTCATATACTTTTATGGCAGATAATCCTATTTTTTCATTCCTCTCCCTGATAAAAGGAGCAACGCAGACATCACAGGCATTTATGTAAAGAGGGATGTTCTCATAAGGTACTTTTCCAGTAAATGTGAATTTATCTGTGATATTTAACTCTTCAACTTGTGCTTTTAATGCATTGAGTATCCTTCCTTCACCCACAATAATAAATTTAGTGTTAGGTACTTCTTTTAACACGAATGGAGCTGCCTCTATTAAACGATCAACACCCTGCCATTGGACCAAATAGCCAACAAAGATCACATAAAAGCTCTTATCATCGAGACCAAGCTCTTTTTTCGCTCTTTTGATGTTCAAAGGCCTAAACAAATCTGTATTGGCACCATTCGGAACAACGATAATTTTTTTTTCAGATAGAGCATATTTTCCTACCAACTCCTTTTTTATGTTTTTTGTAACGGTAATTATTCTCTGTGAGAACTTATAGATATGCTTCTCAACGAACTCGAAAGATTTCACAAAAACCCTTGGAACACCAACCATTTTCAACTCCTCACCGATCACACCATTTACCTCGACAATATGCGGTATCTTTGTGAGTTTTGATACAACAACAGGAGCCAAAGAGAACATTCCCAAACGTGAGTATATCACATCGACCTTTGTTTTTTTAATGAAACGAATAAGATAAAAAAATAAAAAGAGTTGGTATGTTGTGTACAACAAGATTTTCGGTAGAAATGAAGGAGATTTTAGATGTATGCAGGGCACATATTCTATGTTCAGTGTTTTATCGCGCCATTTACCAAGTTCAGGAGCAAAGATATGCACATCATGATCAAGTTTAACAAGATTCCTCATAAGCTCGATAAAATGGATCACTGACCCATCTCTAACACCTAGATCTAATTCACAAACAGCTAAGAATCTCATCTAAATCGCCTCAAGGATATCCACGGATTTATTCGTGGGAGGAATTGAGGTATATGTTTATATAATTTCTTTACCATATCGATCACATCGCCTTAGCGACAAGAGTTCCGCAAGGAACTGGGGCATATAGCGTTAACCTTTCGCTAAAGGCAGGCTGCCACCCGTTCAAATAATCAAATGAGGTTAAGGTTCGCTACCTGATATCAACCAGCCAAATGTCCTCCGTCGTTGCACAATCGTAACCGTCTTTCGGGGACAATCCCCCAAACGAAAACTGGAAGGACAAGCCTACAGCCTTTAAGCGTGGGTAGTTGACCACCAAGAAAAGTGATTATTTGTTATTAAAGATTTGGTAGTTGGATTTTCTTAATCTTCAGCGCTTATTCCTAACTCCTTCTCCTTCTTTGCTATTTCCAATTTGGTTTTTATTACTGTGTCTGGATTCAAAGACATGCTGTCTATTCCGCATTCCACTAAGAACGTTGCGAATTCCGGGAAATCGGAAGGCGCTTGTCCACATATCCCTATCTTCCTTCCTTTTGCTTTTGCAATTTCAATGATCTGCGCGATCAATCTTTTAACAGCAATATTTCTTTCATCATATATATGGGATACGAGTTCAGAATCCCTGTCCAATCCTAAAGTTAGTTGTGTCAGGTCATTTGAACCGATGCTGAAACCATCGAATATATCTGCGAATTCATTACCAGCTATGACATTGCTTGGGATTTCAGACATCATGTAAACCTCTAAACCATTTTCTCCTTGTTTTAATCCAAATTCGCGCATTACCTCTATAACCTTTTCTCCTTCCTCCGGGGTTCTGCAGAAAGGAACCATAGCCTTGACATTGGTAAGACCCATTTCCCCTCTGACTTTAAGTATCGCTTTGCATTCCAGCTCGAATGCAGGTTTGAAGTCCTCATCGTAATAACGTGAAGCTCCCCTCCATCCGATCATCGGGTTGCTCTCCACAGGTTCATAGAGATAACCACCTGTGAGATTCGCATACTCATTCGTTTTAAAATCTGATAATCGGACGATCACATCATTAGGATAAAAGGCTGCTGCTATCTTCGCTATTCCCTGGGCTAAATTATCTACAAAGAATTGGGTTTTATCTGCATGGGTAACAGTCTTTTCATCTATTTTTCGGATAAGCGCAGCTGTCTTTTTGTTCTTCTTAGCTTCTTTCTTTAATTTTTCATAATTTATCAATGCCAAAGGATGAATGCCAATGTATGAATTTATAATGAATTCTTCTCTAGCCAATCCTACACCATCGCAAGGTATTTGCCCTTGTGTAAAGGCCCTCTCAGGAATTCCAACGTTCATCATGATCTTGGTCCTTGTCTTTGGAATCTTGTCTAACCTTGTCTCCTCGACTTCGTACTTAAGGAAACCATTATAGACATTTCCTTCCTCTCCTTCAGCACATGATACGGTGATCTTCTGCCCACTTTTCAGCACTTTAGTTGCATTTTCCGATCCAATGACACAAGTGATACCTAGTTCCCTTGAGACAATAGCAGCATGACATGTTCTTCCTCCATGATTCGTGACTATGGCAGCAGCTTTTTTCATGATAGGTTCCCAGTCTGGGTCTGTCATCTCTGCGACCAAAACCTCCCCTTCTTTGAATTTGCCTATGTCCTCTACCCTTTTTATGTTGTGCACTATGCCGTGGGCGATCATCTCGCCTACCGACTCACCTTTCACCAGTACTTCTCCCTTCTCTTTCAGCACATACCTTCTTAGAATATTTACTTCCTTTTGAGAATGTACTGTTTCCGGTCTAGCTTGTACTATGAACAGTTCACCAGTCCCAATCGATTCGCCATCACCATCTTTTGCCCATTCGATATCCATCGGTTTAAAATAACCAGCTTGTTTGGAATAATGATCCTCGATAATGCATGACCATCTCGCTATTTGAAGTATCTCATCATCGGTCAAAGTGAATTTATTCCTCTCTTCTTCGCTTACTTTAACATTCTTCGTTCTTTCCTTCCCTTCAGTGTATACCATTTTAACAGCTTTAGTACCTAATTTTTTACTTACGATCGGTTTGAATCCTTTTTTTAGAGTAGGTTTAAACACATAATATGCATCAGGATTCACAGTTCCTTTGACCACGTTCTCCCCAAGACCCCAGCTTCCTGTTATGAATACTACATCCTCGAACCCACTTTCAGTATCTATAGAGAAAGCAACACCCGCACTTGCACAATCGCTTCTTATCATCTTTTGTACCCCTATGGATAGGAGCACATCGAAGTGATTGAATCCTTTATCTTCTCTGTATGATATCGCTCTGTCTGTGAAAAGGCTTGCAAAACATTTTTCACATGCTTTCAATAGCTCTTCTTCACCTCTAACATTCAAATATGTTTCTTGCTGTCCAGCAAAAGAAGCATCTGGTAGATCCTCAGCTGTTGCACTCGATCGAACCGCAACATCCACTTCCCTTCCATATATCTCGCACATTCTTCTATATGCAGCGGTTATCTCGTCCCTCAGATCCTTCGGGATGGTAGCGTTTTCTATCATCTCTCTAATTTTTCTTCCTCTCGTTTTGAGATTCTCCATATCATGCACATCTAGATCAGAGAGCGATTCTTCTATCTTGTGTTTTATTCCGGTCTTTTCAATCAGATATTCATAGGCTAAAGCGGATATAGCAAAACCATTGGGTATACTCACACCTTTTTTACCGAGATGTTGGATCATCTCCCCTAAGGAGGCATTTTTTCCTCCAACCAGTGGTATGTCTTCAATGCCTATTTCTTCGAACCAAAGTATGTACTTTCCTTTTCCAGTCATATTTACCACGCCACCCCCTAAAGTAAAAGATGGTAAAAAACCTTTGCATTTGAAGTATTTGCGATTTTCCAATCTTTCAAACTACTATGATAAAGGCGCTTTACCTATGGGTAATATTGTCCGACCAAAGGTATCGTTGATTACAATGGCAGCGGATGCATACCAAGCCAATGCGCCACATACCAACCCGAGATAACCTCCCATGATACCTATTGTGGGGTTGAACTTACCCGCACTCAGTAGGAAGAAAGTGATCCACAGTGTAAGGAAAACCGACCATACAGCCCAATTTATTTTGAAAGTTGCAATCCACATATAGAATGTAAATATACCCCATGCTGCTAAAGTTGCAGCCAATGCAGCCGCTCCATCCTCAATCGTCAAAACGTTTGTGAATATGAACAAATGGAGCAAAGCGAAGAACAACCAGAATCCACCGAATGATGAGAATGCTGTTGCACCAAAGAGATTATTGTTTTTAAATTCCCACCAACCAGCAATAAATTGAGCTATACAACCATAAGTCATCGCTAGTATAATGACTACCGATTCATCACCGATTGGAAGTAATTTCGCATTGAAAAGACTAAGTATGATAGTCGTTAAAGCAAAAGCACCCAATCCCAAAGCCGCAGGATTTACTACCTTTTCATCAACCATCTTATCACTCCTTTTTTATTTTCTAGTTCCCTCTTAATCTTCAAAATGTTTTGTGAAGGTTTGATGGGGTATTAATACAATAGAGAAAAAGCTTTCGATGGATTTTGTACCTAAAGCGGTATCTTTTCACTGCCACTTGTTCCTTCAAAACCCTCAACATTTATATATTGGAATGTGTATGAGCTTGCTACTCTAAGAATGAAGCGCCTTGGCCAGACGTAGTGGGAAATATGCAGCGGTCATATCCCAGAACCTCATCTATGCGTCAATTTTTAGATCGAGGGAAGCGTCACGGTCAGGAATTAGCTGAAACAGCAGAAAAGGCTTCAAAAGCGCTTAATCCATAATGATGGATAGCAATGGCAATCTGAGTAAGGAGGAATATATATGCCAAAATCACATCGTCCAAAAAAGGGATCGAGAGGATATTCGCCGAGAAAAAGAACCAAGAGCGAGATACCAAAGTTCAACTCTTGGCCCGAGATTAGCGAAGGTCCTAAACTCCAGGGATTCGCTGGCTATAAGGCTGGCATGACCCATGCATTCGTTGTTGATTATAGACCGACAAGTACAACATCAGGACAAGAAGTTCAGATACCAGTTACTGTCGTTGAGATTCCTCCGATGAAAGTTGCTGCTGTTAGAGTTTATGAGAATACTGCTTATGGTTTAAAGACAATCGGTGAGGTATGGGCAAAGAAGATTGATAAAGAACTGGCAAAGAGAATGCCGCTCCCAAAGAACTATGATAGTAAGGAAGGATGGAAAAAGATCAAGGAACTTGAGGTAGACGATATTAGGATTATTGCATATACTCAACCTAAGTTGGTTAACGGGATTCCAAAAAAGGTGCCAGAACTCATGGAAATTAGAATAGGCGGAGGAACGATCGAAGAGCGTCTGAAGTACGCAAAATCAATCCTTGGTAAAGAGATCAAGATCACCGATTTTACAAAGGAAGGACAAATGATCGATGTTGCCAGTATAACCAGGGGGAAAGGTTTTCAAGGACCTGTTAAACGATGGGGCATTAAACTGTTAACTCATAAGAACAGCAAACACAGGAGGATGATCGGTACTTTGGGTCCATGGCATCCAAGTTGGGTGAGATCGACCGTCCCACAAGCTGGTCAGGTAGGTTATCACCAGCGAACAGAGTATAATAAAAGAGTTCTTAAGATCGGAGGAAAAGGTGAGGAGGTCGCTCCAAAAGGTGGTTTCTTACACTATGGTGTTGTTAGGAACGGGTATGTGGTGATTCACGGCTCTATACCTGGTCCAGCAAAGAGATTGATCAGATTCAGAGATCCTGCAAGGGTAAGCGGTGTTAGGACCGAGGAAGTTCATATTACTTACATATCAACAGAATCGAAACAAGGATAGATGAGGTGAACTGATGGCGCAAAAAAGGGTAAGGAAAGTTAAACGAAAAAGTCTCGAAAACGAGATCAATGTTTACTCTTTAGATGGTAAAATTCAAAAGAAGATCAGTTTACCTGAGATATTCAATGAGGAATTTCGACCGGATCTCATTAGGAAAGCAGTTAGCGCAGCAAGGGCAAATAGAAGACAGCCTTACGGTCCAAATCCAATGGCCGGAATGAGACATGCTGTTTCCACCGTGGGAAAAGGGAGAGGTATGTCTAGGGTCCAAAGACTCGCAGATGGTAGAACTGGTGCTGAATCACCACCGAATGTCGGAGGAAGAAGAGCCCATCCTCCAAAACCTGAGAAAAATTGGGAGAAGAAGATCAACAAACAAGAAAGGAAAAAAGCTCGTTTCTCAGCTCTTCATGCGTCGAAAGAACATGAGATGGTCAAGCTAAGAGGTCATAGATTCAGCGATAAGCTCACTCTGCCTATTGTATTAGAGAACAAGATAGAAGATGTTGCAACAACAAAGGAAATCATTGAGATGCTGGAGAATGTTGGACTTTGGGATGATATACTTAGGGCTAAGGAGAGTAAACATATACGAGCTGGTAGGGGGAAAATGCGCAGCAGAAAATATAAGAAAGCGAAGAGTTTGCTCATTGTAGCATCAAAATTAGATTCAATTGAAAAAGGATTTAGAAATCTCCCTGGTGTGGATGTAACCACCCCGCAGAATCTGAACACAGAATTGTTGGCACCTGGAGGAGATCCCGGTAGATTGGTTATTTTTTCTGAAAGTGCGATAGATCAGTTGAGGGAGTGGTGAAATGCCGCATAAAATTCTATTTCATCCATATGTCACTGAAAAAACGATGTTCCAAATGGAGCGAGAGAACAAGCTTGAGTTTATTGTGAGAAGGGAAGCAACGAAGGAAGAGATCAAGGAAGCATTTGAAAAACTCTTCGAGGTCAAGGTTAAGAGCGTTAACACGAAGATCACGAAGATCGGGAAAAGAGCTATTATAAGATTAGCTGAAGGTTACTCAGCAGAAGAGATTGGCATGAGGGTAGGGGTGTTCTAGTTGACAAGCGTGGATCTGCAAAAGGAGTGATAAGTATGGGTAAGCGTCTCATCACACAAAGAAGAGGAAGGGGTTCGGTATATAAGTCACCAAAACATCGCCATCGCGGTGAAGTAAAACATCTAAAAATTAAAAAAGGGAAAGGAGTGATCAAAGAGATCATTCATGACCCAGGGCGTACAGCACCCTTGGCAAAGGTGAGATATGAGGAAGAAGATGTATTAATGATCGCACCTGATGGATTGCAAGTAGGTCAAGAAGTAAGTATAGGTTCTGCTGCAAGAATTAATAGGGGCAACACCCTTCCAATACGAGAGATACCAATTGGTACTCCGGTCCACAACATTGAAGCGAGGCCTGGGGACGGGGGAAAATTCGTAAGGAGCGCAGGCACATCAGCTATAATCGTCAGTCATGGGGAAAAGACAGTGATTCAGTTACCCTCAGGACAATTCAAATCACTAAATCTGGACTGCAGGGCAACGATCGGTGTGATTGCAGGCTCTGGTAGAAGAGAAAAACCATTTGCCAAAGCAGGGAAAAAATTCCATGCATATAAGAGTAGAGCAAAACGTTCGTTTAAAGTATCTGGTGTAGCGATGAACCCTGTTGATCATCCCCATGGTGGAGGTTCGCATCAACATGTAGGCACACCGAGTACGGTATCTAGACATGCACCACCAGGTAGGAAAGTTGGACGATTATCACCCAAGAAGAAAGGGAAGAAAGGGAAGAAGAGAAGGAGGTAATGAATTTGGCCAAAAGCAAAAGAAAAGCAGGTACAGCTAAAGCCGCAAGAAGAAAGATACGGAAGAGGAAAGGCGTGATCGCAGCACGTCGTAAAAAAGAATTCACCTATAGAGGATATACTATGGACGCTTTAAAAGAGATGAGTCTGAATGAGATAATGACTTTGCTGCCAGCCAGGATCCGAAGATCATATAAACGGGGCATGAATGAAGAACAGCAAAGATTTATAGATCGATTGAGAGCTTGCGAAGATAAGGTACTTAAAACCCATAGGCGGGACATACCTATCTTACCCGATTTTGTTGGTAAAAAGGTAGCAATACACGCTGGAAATACATTCAAAGAAGTACAGATCAAGCCTGAGATGATTGGACATTTTTTGGGAGAATTTGCTTTAACGAGAAAGGAGGTCAAGCATTCAGGTCCGGGAGTAGGAGCTACTCGGTCATCTAAATACATGCCGTTGAAGTAGGCGAGGAGAATATTATGGCGGGATATACAGTTCAAACGGATCAAGAAACAACTGCTCGAGCTATTGGGAAGGAGTTATCAGTCTCTCCTAAAAATTCAATGGAAATTTGCAGGGAGATCAGAGGGATGGATGTTCTGAAAGCAAGGGAATATTTGGAAGAAGTAATCTCTTTAAAAAAGGCTGTACCGTTCCGCAGGCACTGTAAATCTGTAGCACATAAAAAGGGGATAGGACCAGGTAGATACCCTCAAAAAGCTGCAAAGGCTATATTGAAGGTAATAGAAAACGCTCAAGAAAATGCAGAGTATAAAGGTTTAGATTCGGAGAATATGAAGTTAATGGCAATATCAGCACATCGTGGCAGAGTCACCAAAGGCTTTAGACCTAGGGCTATGGGTCGTAGTACGCCTTTTAATGAACAAACAACCAACATTGAGGTAATTTTAGAAGTATTGGAGGAGTGAAGTTGGTAAGTGAAAGAAAATTTGTTACAGAGAACATTCGCCGAGTTCTGTTGAAGGAATATCTGATGAAAGAAACGAAGAGAGCTGGTTTCGGGGGTTTAGATGTTCAGAGAACGCCCATGGGAACTAGAATTACCTTATTTATTGAAAGGCCAGGTTTAGTTAT
The DNA here is from genome assembly GCA_030606525.1 of Methanobacteriota archaeon. Taxonomy (GTDB): domain Archaea; phylum Thermoplasmatota; class Thermoplasmata; order JAUWGG01; family JAUWGG01; genus JAUWGG01. The sequence goes on from JAUWGG010000004.1 coordinate 10,002, forward strand.
TGGTAGAAAAGGAGGCACGATCAAGGCTTTGACAAAGGCAGTTGAAGAAACATTTGGTTTTTCTAATCCACAGATAGAGGTTCAAGAAGTTGAAAATCCGGGTTTGAATGCCCAGATCATGGCTGAAAAACTTGCTTCAGCAATAGAAAGAGGATGGCATTTCAGACGTGCAGGGCACTCAACTGTAAGACGCATCATGGGGTCAGGAGCTAGAGGCTGTCAGGTGATAATTTCTGGAAAATTAACTGGTGAAAGGCATAGATGTGAGAAATTCAGGGAGGGGCATATCAAGTATTGCGGTGAGCCAAAGTTACAGTGGATGATGGAAGGATTTGCTATAGCGAAGGTTAAGAAGGGTGTCATAGGAATAAAAGTTCAGATAATGGATCCAAATGCAAAATTACCAGATGAAATAGAGATCATTAAAATACCGGATGAGATAAAAGAAGAAGAAAAAGAAGTGATGGGAGTTGAGAAAAAATTACCGCATTTACCTCAAATTGAGAAAGCAAAGAAAGAGGTGATCGTCGAGCTTTGCAAGGAATTTAATTTGAATCCAGAAGGTAAAGTAGCTGAATTGAGAGAAAGATTGATCGAATATGTGAGGAAGGAAAGTGAACCGAAGGAAGAAGTGAAGGCAGTTGAAGAACCGAAGGAAGAAGAGAAATCTGTCAAAGAACCGAAGGAAGAAGAAAAGAAAAACATAGGAAAAAAAGAAGAAAAGAAAAAAGAGGAGAAGGAGAGAGAAGCAAAGAAAGGTGAGGAATAATGGTTTTGTTGAAAGCGAAAGAGATGAGGGGGATGAGTGAAGAGGAGAGAAAAAGCAAACTTCAAGAGCTCAGGACTGAATTAATGCATGAAAGAGGTGTGGCTGCGATGGGAGGAGCTCCCCCTAATCCTGGAAAGATCAGAGCACTGAGAACCAACATTGCCAGATTATTAACGGTAGAGAGGGAGATAACAAGGAGGAAAGCGAGTAATGAGTAAAATTTGCCCAGTGTGCGGTCTGCCAGAAGAGGTGTGCATCTGCGAGGAAATTGCTAGAGAACAGCAGTTGATCAGGATATTCAGTGACAAACGGCGATATGGGAAAATTGTAACGGTTGTAGAGGGCATTGATGCCGGGGATATCGATATGGATGAATTGGCAAGGAAACTGAAAACGAAATGTGCTTCTGGTGGAACGGTAAAGGACGGTAGGATAGAACTGCAGGGTGAACATAAAAAGAAAGTTCAATTGGCTTTAGAGGAAATGGGTTTCGAAGTGGAGGCCAGGTAGTATGCTTACTTCAAATAACATCTATAAGCATGAGCTGATCGGACTTGAAGTCGAAATCGTTGATGCAAGCCATAAAGGTTACATTAAAGTTAAAGGTAAAGTGGTAGATGAAACCAAACATATGTTGATGATAGATCAAGATGGTGTTGAGAAATCAATCCCTAAAAAGAATACAACATTCAGATTCAAGATCAATGACGGTGTGGATGTAGATGGGTCGAAACTACTCTATAGGCCCGAAGATAGAACCAAGAAAGCTAGAAAGAATAGAAGGAGTTGAGGGAATAACATGGTTGCAAAGACAAAGACACCGAGAAAGAAGACGGTGAAGAAAATCAGGAAAAAAGAAGAGAAAAAAGCTAAAAAAATAGATATCGGGATCGATGTAAAAATTCCCGAAGCGATATGTGAAGATAAAAACTGTCCATTTCATGGTAGATTGGCTATAAGAGGTCATATTATTAATGGCATCGTGGTCTCAGATAAGATGGATAAGAGTGTCGTAGTTCAAAGAGAGTACATGAGACACATCAAGAAGTATGAAAGATCTGAAAAGAGAACGCGCAAATATCTAGCACATCTACCACCTTGTGTGAAAGCACATGTAGGGAATAAAGTAAAGATCATGGAATGCAGACCATTGAGCAAAACGATCTCATATGTGGTGATAGAGAGTAACTAAATGGAAGAATAACTGAAAGGTGAATAAAATGAAGGGAATAGCTGGTAGACAGACAAGGGGAATACCCAACGGAGCGAGAATCAACTGTATAGACAACACAGGTGCTAAAGTGGTGCAGGTCATTGCAGTTCCTAAATATCACGGCACACATAGGAGATATCCTTCCGCTGGAATAGGCGATCTGCTCGTTGTTACTGTAAAAAAAGGAACGCCGGAAATGCGAAGGCAGTTGATAAGAGCAGTTATTGTAAGGCAGCGCAGACCTTTCAGAAGAGCAGACGGGATCATGGTTCAATTTGAGGATAATGCTTGTGTGATTGTTACAGATACGGGAGAAACGAAGGGCTCCGATATCAAGGGTCCTGTGGCAAAAGAAGCAGCAGAACGATGGCCTCGAATAGCAGCTACAGCTTCTATTATTGTGTGAGGGATGTGATGAAAACTAATAAGGCAAGAAAACAGCGGAAAAGAATGTACAATGCACCACAACATCTAAAAAGAAAGCAGATCGCATCGCATTTGAGCAGTTCTTTAATAGAGAAATATAATGTAAGGGCAGTACCCGTTAAAAAAGGGGATACAGTCAGGATCATGCGAGGAGATGAGGGAATTAAAGGATTTGAGGGGAAGGTAGCAGCTGTGGATACGAAAGCTATGAAGGTCATGATCGAGGGGGTAACGATGGCAAAAGCAGACGGCTCAGAAGTCTCGAGAAAGATCCATCCCTCAAATGTGGTCATTACTAAATTGGACCTATCTGATCCTTGGCGAAGAAGAAAGATAGAAAGCGCAAAAGGTGATTGATGTGAGCAAACATATGAAGCGTTTAGCAGCACCGAGAAAATGGAGCATACCTCGTAAGCAGCACAAATGGGTAGTTAAACCCTCACCCGGTGCACACGGAGTATACGAGAGCATCCCATTGTTGATAATAATTCGCGATCTATTGGAATATTGTGATACAGCCAGAGAAGGGAAGAGGATCATAGGAGCACGGGATATAATGATCGATGGAAAAGTGGCTACGAATCCAAAACAACCTATAGGGTTCATGAATGTTATATCTATTTCAAAGCTAAAAGAAAATTATAGAGTGATGCTGGATACAAGAGGTAAATTCACTCTTGTAAAGATCCCAACTGCAAGAGCCAAATGGAAATTATCGAGATTGGAAAATAAAACAACGGTTCGAAATGGTAAAATCCAACTCAATTTATATGATGGAAGGAATATATTAGTAAAGAAAGACAATTACAAAACTGGCGATGTATTAAAGATCGAATTACCGTCCCAGAAGATATTGGATTCTTATCCTTTAAAAGAGGGAAATGTGGCAATGATCATCGGTGGAAAGCATGTGGGACAGATAGCTGCAATCAAAGATTATATGGTAACCCGCAGCCCAAAACCAAACATCGTATTATTCAAAGAAGGATTCTCAACTATCAAGAGCAATGTCTTCGTTGTTGGCGGAAAATCACCTGTAATCAAAATACCTGAGGTGAAAATATTATGAACGATCAAAAGATGAGAACGATCCACATAGAGAAAGTCGTTGTGAATATAGGAGTCGGTGAAGGTGGTGAGAAACTTATAAAAGCACAGAAGATACTGGAACTCTTAACTAATCAAAAACCTATTCGCACCATTAGCAGGACAACCAATCGGGACTTTGGCATTAGAGAGGGAATGCCTATAGGTTGTAAGGTTACGCTAAGAAAAACAAAAGCAGTAGATTTCTTAAAGAAGGCGTTCTGGGTGAAAGATAACAGAATAGCTAAATATTCTTTTGACCAAGAAGGAAATTTTTCTTTCGGCATCTCTGATTACACAGATTTTGAGAATATGAAGTATGACCCAGAAATAGGAGTATTTGGTTTGGATATCTCCACTGTGTTTCGAAGACCTGGAAGCAGGGTTGCAAATCGAAGAATAACCCACAGAAAAATACCAATAAGGCATAGAATAACCCAAGAAGAATGTGTGAATTTCGTCAAGGATGCATTCGGGGTTGAGGTGATCGGGTGAAAACAACTAAGGAGTTTGGGAGAAAAAAGGGTTGCACACGATGCGGAAGGAAGAGAGGTATAATTCGCAGGTATGGCATGCATTTGTGCAGGCAATGTTTCAGGGAAATCGCGCCAGAATTAGGATTTAAAAAATACTCATAGGAGGTAAAAGAATGCAGCATGATCCACTCAATGATGCCCTTTCATCAATAAAGAACGCTTCTCTCGTTGGAAAGAGGGAGTGTTTCATTAGACCATCCTCCAAATTGATCGGCAGGGTGCTCAAGGTAATGAAAGACAATAACTATATCGGACAATTTGAATATATTGAAGATGGCAAGGCCGGAATGTTCCTTGTAAAATTAAACGGAAATATAAATAATTGCGGAGTGATAAAACCGCGTTTTTCTGTGAGGACAACACAGTTGGAGAAATATGAAGGAAGGTATCTGCCGGCACAAGATTTTGGTGTGCTCATACTTACTACCACAAAAGGAGTTGTATCTCATTCAAAGGCAAAGAACTTTGGAGTTGGTGGAAAGTTATTAGCGTTCGTATATTGAGGAATGAACATGACAATCACAGGTATTATTGAGGAGAAAATCGAGATGCTTGAAGGGGTAGAAGCGAGCATCGAGAACGATGTAATGACCGTCTCAGGTCCCAAGGGGAGTTTGTCTAGAACATTCAAATATCCGAAGATAGACATTAAAAAAGAAAATAATGTGATACTGATAAGCTGCAAATCACATCGAAGAAGGGAGAAAGCAATGGTTGGAACCTTCAGAGCCCATGTCAATAATATGATCAAAGGGGTGACAAAAGGGTTTGAATACAAGATGAAGATCGTTTATTCCCACTTCCCGATAAAAACCAGTATACAAGAAAAAACATTTATAATCGAGAACTTTTTGGGTGCGAAGTACCCACGGAAAGCGAAGATCGTTGGCGATACCAAGGTAGTGATCAAAGGAGAGGAAGTAACTGTCACAAGTATCAACAAAGAAGATGCTGGACAAACAGCAGCCAACATCGAACAGGCAACATCCATCAAAAAGCTCGATCCCAGAGTGTTCCAAGATGGGATATACATTACCCTGAAGGGGGGCAAGTCATGAATGAAAAGAGAGTAGACGAATTGCCATCTAAAGCAGAAATTCGAAAGGCAAGAAAAGCTGAGCTTGTTGAGCTTTGCGAAAAGTTTGATTTGAATTCAGAAGGTAAAGTAGCTGAATTGAATTAAATATTGATCAATTACATAGTGTGAAAAGAGGAAGAAGAGGAAGATATAGAGATAGTGGAAGAGGAAGAAGAAGAAGAGGAAGAAGAAGAGGAAGAAGAAGAGGAAGAAGAGGAAGAGGCATACAAGGTGAAGCAAAAGCCAGAGTTGAGTGATGAGCAAAAAAAGCTATTGGCTGTTAGGGCGAGAATAAAGCGCAAAAAGCCGAATTTCAAGCGTCAAGAATGGTTCAGGTATAAGCGATTAGGTATGAGTTGGAGAAAACCTCGCGGTATACATTCAAAAATGCGCAGGCATTATAAGTATAGGATAAAAGTGGTCTCAGTGGGTTATGGAGGGCCAAAAAAAGTAAAAGGGTTACACTCTTCAGGGTTCGAAGAGGTTATGGTGCATAACGTCAATGACCTCAAAGACATAGACCCAAAGAAGCAGGCAGCAAGAATAGGGCATACAGTTGGTACGAAGAAAAGAATGGCAATAGAAGAGAAAGCAGATGAGCTTGGGATCAGAGTGTTAAACCGAGGTGAATTGTGATGGATCTCAAAAATCAAAAGCGAATGGCAGCCCAATTACTTAAATGTGGAATTAATAGAGTATGGATAGACCCGAACAGAATAGAAGATGTGGAAGACGCTATAACGAGAGCAGATATCCGCACAGCAATAAATTCAGGTACTATTAAAGCCAAACAAAAAATTGGCGTATCGAGAGGTAGAGCTAGACATCTCTACAAGCAAAAAAAGAAAGGTAAGCAAAGAGGACATGGCAGCAGAAAAGGTGGTAAGAAAGCTCGAAAACCAAAAAAGCAGCAGTGGATTCAAACAATTAGACCTATTAGGGCAAGATTGAAGACATTAAGAGATGAAGGGAAGATCAATAGGAATATCTATCGAAAATTTTACATGAAAGCCAAAGGTGGTATGTTCAAAAGTAAAGCACATTTGGAAACCCATCTACGAGTGGAAGGACATTTGAAGGAGGAAAATTAGAGATTCGGGGGTATAAAGAATGGCAAAAGGACCGAGGTATAGGGTAGCATTCCGCAGACGACGGGAAGGAAAGACAGATTATAGGTACAGAGCGAAGCTGCTGCGGTCCGGTTTACCCAGAGCTGTTGTACGCAGTTCCCTAAGAAACATGACAATCCAACTTGTGCAATACAATGAAGGGAGTGACAGCATCTTAGTGTCAGCAACTTCTGGTGAGTTGAGCAGATATGATTGGACACACTCCACATCGAACGTCTCAGCTGCATACCTCACTGGTTTCCTCGCTGGGAAAAGAGCTTTGAAAAAGGGAATTAATAGGGCTGTGCTCGATATAGGACTTAAAATGCCAACCAAGGGAGCAAAGGTATTCGCATCCCTTAAGGGAATGCTTGATGCAGGATTGAATATCCCTCATGATAAGAAGATACTTTCCACTCAAGAGAGAATCGAAGGCGCCCATATTAGCGATGAAGTAAAAAATAAGTTCAAAGAAACGAAGGTAAAAATAGAGGAGGCGTGGTAGATGGTCAATAGAGGTGTGGAATGGGTGCCAAAGACCAGATTGGGAAAAATGGTTGTTAAGGGCGAAATAACTACTATGAGGGATGCCTTAGGAACAGGTCTGCCCCTTAGGGAACCGGAGATCGTTGATATTTTGCTGCCCGACATGGAAGATGAGATCTTAGATGTGAATATGGTTCAGAGGATGACCGACTCAGGAAGAAGAATCAATTTTGTTATAACGACCGTTGTAGGAAACAATAATGGTTTTGTAGGTCTTGGTCGAGTGAAAGGGAAGGAGGTTGGGCCTTCAATAAGGAAATCTATCGATAAAGCTAAATTGAACATAATTGAAATTAGAAGAGGATGCGGTTCTTGGGAATGTGGATGTGGAGAACCACATTCCCTTCCATTTGCAGTCACTGGTAAGGGCGGCTCCGTTGAGGTCACATTTAAACCTGCTCCGAGAGGTGTGGGGTTGGCTGTAGGAGATGTAGCAAAGAAAATACTACAGCTTGCTGGAATAAGAGATGTATGGGGATTTGCTAAAGGACACACGAAAACAACCGTGAATTACGCCTCTGCATCGTTCGATGCATTGAAAAATATTCTAAAGATGAGGATATCTGATAAGCAGGTAGATGAATTGAAGATCGTCAGCGGATACATTGAAGCAGAATCAATTGACCATGCGGTTGATAAAAAAATTGAGAAAGTCGAATCGAAAAAGGAAACCAAGGCTGAGGAAATAACGAAAGAGAAAACCAAGGCTGAGGAAATGACGAAAAAGGAAACCAAGGCTGAGGAAATAGTGAAAGAGAAAACCAAAGCTGAGAAAATAACGAAAAAGGAAAAAGATGATAAAACAGAAAAAGCACAGGACAAGGAGGAAACATGACGTACGCAGTTGTTAGGGTCAGGGGACGAGCTAATATTAAGCAAGATATCAAGGATACACTTGCTATGTTAAGATTAAATCGGGTCAATCATTGTGTTATCATACCCGAGATAAAAACATATAAGGGAATGCTGCAGAAGGTCAAGGACTATGTTACATGGGGCGAGGTGAAACAAGAGGTTCTATCTACGCTCATCTCAAGCTGCGGAAAACTCGTTGGTGGTGAAAAAATAACAGATGAGTATATCAAGAGCAATACTCAACATTCTTCAATAAACGCATTTGCAAAAACCGTTTCTGACAACAAAGAGAACTACTCAAATCTTAAAGACGTTAAGCCAGTGATCAGACTTCACCCTCCGATTAAGGGATATGAAGGCATAAAAAGAGCTTATTCAGTTGGCGGGGCATTAGGTTATAGGGGTGATGCGATAAACCAACTCCTGCAAAGAATGGTTTTGGAGGAATGAGATGGTAAGTAAAACGGAGAAATTTCGAGGAAGCAGAACTCATGGCAGAGGAAAAAAGGCAGGAAGGGGTGCAGGTCTTAGAGGAGGAAGAGGAAATGCAGGTCTTCACAAGCATAAATACATATGGACTGTGAAGTACGATCCAGATCATTTTGGCAGACATGGATTTAAAAGACATCCGTCCCTAGTAAAGAAAAGAATCACTGTAAATGTATCCCAAGTAGAGAGAAATTTGCATAAGTACCTTGAGGAGAAAACAGCAATTGAGAAAGGAGAAGTCATAGAGGTTGATTTGAGGGCGATGAAGATAGACAAGCTCCTCGGCACAGGTAAGGTAACAACAGCGATGAAGATCACAGTCTCAGAAGCCTCAAAAAAAGCTTTGGACAAGATCAAAAAAGCTGGAGGCGAAGTGATACTCAGTAAAACTGAGAAGAAAACTGAGAAGAGTGAAAAAACCGAGAAAAATTAAAATAGTAAGATAATAGTAAAACGCAAGTTTGATAAAATAGGATTTAGGTCGAAGTGATTGAATGCCTGAAGAAAAAAAAAGCATGCTCTATAAGCTGAAACCGGTGATCGATAGACTACCTGCGGTCAACCGTCCGGAGGGGCATGTCCACTTCAGAACGAAGATGATGTGGGTTTTGCTCGTTCTTATTCTATACTTTGCATTGACCAATGTCATGATCTACGGTCTAGATCAAGAGAAAACTGTGGATCTATTCGCAGGATATAGAGCGATAATGGCTGGTGCGACAGGTTCCCTCATGCATTTGGGAATAGGACCGATAGTTACAGGCTCAATCATCATGCAGTTGTTCACTGGTGCAAAGATAATCAATTTAGATCTAAGCAAGGATGACGATAAAGCAATATATCAGGGTACACAAAAATTCTTAGTGATAGTCATGATCGTAGTTGAGTCTATACCTCAAGTCTACGGTTATCTCATTCCATCAACTACTTTCATTGGCAATATGGATGGTTTTTGGATAGGGAATGGTCCAATGTTGGCTAAAACCCTCATCATTTTGCAATTGTGCATAGGTTCTTACATGGTTTTTTTGTTTGATGAGATCGTATCAAAATGGGGAATAGGAAGTGGGGTCAGCTTGTTTATAGCAGCAGGGGTTTCACAAGCAATATTCACAGGAACATTCAACTGGGCACCAATACAAATGACTTCACCTTTAAGTGTAGGCAATCCTCCTGCAGGAACTATACCAAAGACATTCTATCTGATCACCAACATGTCAGGCAGTGATCTGGTTGGAGGTGGTTACGAACAAATATTTCTACAGCAGCCCAATCCCATCATTGCACTTGTAGGAACAATTGCCATATTCTTATTCGTTGCATATGCTGAATCGTGCAGAGTGGAATTGCCTTTAGCTCATGAAAGAGCGAGGGGAGCTAGGGGCAGATACCCTATTCGATTGATATATGCCTCGAACATACCTGTGATCTTGATGTCAGCTTTACTTGCTAATGTTAGCATGCTCTCTTTACTGCTTTGGTCTCATCCATCTTTTAGTAAATGGCCGTTGATCGGACATCAAGCATGGATAGGCGCTTATCCTTCCCTTGATTACGCTCAGCAGATGCAGATAAGTCAATCAACACCTATATCAGGCATCGCTTTTTATACCTCCCCTATAAGGGGTGTGGGAGACTGGTTATTGCCATTGATGGATCCGAGTCGCTATGGAACCTATATGTACGGTCATACCTATCTGCAGATTTCGATTCATCTGCTGATTTACGTTAGTGTAATGGTGATAGGTTCGATCTTGTTTGCGAAGTTTTGGATCGAAACAACGAATATGGGTCCTGAGGCTGTTGCAAAGCAGATTCATGGCAGTGGAATGCACATCCCTGGCTTTAGAAGAGACCCTCGAGTATTAAGGAAGATCCTGGCAAGGTATATACCGGTTGTGACGATCATTAGCGGTGCAATTGTAGGTGGTTTGGCTGCAGGTGCAGATCTAATAGGGACAGTAGGTAATACCAGCGGTACTGGTGTTCTGCTGGCAGTTGGGATAATAATACAGATGTATGAAGCCATTGGTCGAGAACAAATGATGGAAATGCATCCAGTACTAAGAGGGTTCTTTGGAACTTAATAAAAATAAAATAAAATGAATAAAAATAAAGTGGGAAATATGAAGATCGTTATTTTAGGTGCGCCAGGAGCCGGGAAAGGCACCCAAGCTGAATTGATAGCAAAGAAATATGATATCGCGCATCTGTCAACTGGTGAAATCCTAAGAAAGAACATTATAACACGAACAAAACTCGGCAAAAAAGCGCAAACATACGTCAACAAAGGCAAATTAGTACCCGATGATATTATAATCAATCTGATGAAGGAAAAGATGCGCTCAAAAGAATGCAAGAAAGCCTTTATCCTAGATGGTTTCCCCAGGACAATAGCGCAAGCTACAGTATTGAACGAAATCGCAGACATTGACATCGTTTTGAACATAGACGTCAACCCATCTATCTTAATAAAAAGATTGAGCGGAAGAAGAAGCTGCGCAAATTGCGGAGCAATATATCATCTCCTAAGCAATCCTCCCAAAAAGCAGGGAATTTGCGATAAATGCAAAGGCAAGTTATACCAACGAGATGATGATAAGATAGAAACCGTGAAAGAGCGCTTGATCACCTACAATGAGCAAACCAAACCATTAATAGACTTCTACTCATCAAAAAAGAAACTAATAACGATAAATGGAAATCGCGCAATCGAAGCGAACTTCAAAGAGATCGTGGAAAAGATAGATAGTCATATAAAAAGTCAATAAGAAAATAAAAAGTAGATTATAGGACTGAATCCTGTCACTTTTAAGTCAAAAATTGCCATTATTGTCGGAGTTACTTATGAAGTAAGACATTTTTTACACTTGACCGTATAGAACTATAGCGATTACCATATTACGGTGTTGCTCTTAATGCTCGGGAGGTGGTGGAGGATATCACTCGCCTCTGCCCTTCTTAACTAAAATTGCTGCGATTATGACAATAACTATAATAACGATTATTAACCCCCAAAACCAAGATTGTTGAAATAACGAATTTTCAGAATCGCTAGCATTACTCACTGTTACCGTCCTTGACTCTGTATTTGAGAAGTCAGTGTCATCAAATGCTCTTACATAGATTGTGTGTTGCACATTGGAAACAGTAGTTGTGTCCCAACTGTTACTCCAAGAAGTTGTGCCAGAGGCTATAATCCAATTGCCATTATCAATCTTAATTTGAACTTGAATAACTGTTCCATCTGTATCTGATGCAGTAACAGATATAGCGATATTACCATCAACAGTCGAGCCATCTGATGGGGATGAGATAGTGCATGAAGGTGGTTGGTTCGTTGTACCACTTGGATTTGTAGTAAACACATTATCTGAACTATATGTTGGTCCATTGTTGCTTGGATCTGTGGAGCTCACTCTGTAATGATAGGTTGTCAATGGACTTAACCCAGTCAAAGCAATGCTATGAGAGGTCACATCTGTAGGATCGCTTTGGCTTGAGCTATATGAAGTCGTCAATCCATACTCAATAACACTATCGCTTACCTCGTCGGTAGTCCATTCTATCACAGCAGTAGTATCAGTTTTCGACGACACTATTGGACCTGATGTGAT
>JAUWGG010000161.1 GCA_030606525.1 Methanobacteriota archaeon
ATTCGGACAGTCCCTGCCCTATCCATCACTGAGTGATAATATGGAAAAAGAAATATATAAAAGTATACTGGAGAGGGGTGAAAGTACTGTTCGCTCTCATCCCACCTCTAAAGAGTGTGAGATTTCCCGCTCACATCTGTTAACGCACTGAGGAAAAATTATGGACTTGGAAGAGCATGCAAGACGCTTTTATAAGGAGGGTTTTGGCAGAAAGGAGATTTTAGATAAAATCAAAATGCTGTGTGATGGAAAAAAAGCTGAAGCTTTATTGAAGGAAATCGAGCATTCTGAGAATTTGGATTCTTTTTCTAAATGGATTGGAGCTTTTCCACGCTCGATCGATGCTGATGACAGTGGTTTAGGTTGTCGAGGCAAAGGTGATTTCTTCATTCACCGCTGCATAGCTGATATAATTGGTAGGACCGATGCAATAATAGACTCGACCCATCAAGATGATGCTGGTATCGTTGCTGTTGAAGACAAATATATCTGCATGTCGGTGGACGGGATTCATTCCCGATTGAGTCACTTTCCCTTTTTAGCGGGATTTCATGTTGCCAGAGCTGCACTTAGGGATGTAGTGGTCATGGGCGCAAGACCCCTTGCCTTGTTCTCTGATGCGCACCTAGCGAACAACGCAGATGTTGGGAAAATATTCGATTATACAGCTGGCATATCGACCGTAGGTGAACTAACTTCAGTTCCATTGATTTGTGGCAGCACATTAAGAATCGGTGGAGATATGGTATTAGGTGATAGGCTAAGCGGTTGCGTTGGAGCTGTTGGCTGTGGAACTAACATCACACCAAGAAAGAATGCTGCTCCTGGAGATGTAATGATCATGACCCTGGGCAGTGGTGGAGGTACCATCGCTACAACCGCCATATATAATGGTTATCCCCACATAATAAAGGAAACATTGAATATTGATTTTTTGAATACTGCTATACATTTGTTAGAAGAACCTTTCTTTAAAAATGTACATGCTTTGACAGATGTTACGAACGGAGGGATTCGAGGGGATGCTTTTCAAATAGCGGAAACAGCTGATGTGAAAATAATTTTAAATGAAAAAAAATTGAGAGGCGTGGTAAACACCAATGTGTTGAAAATGCTGGATGATCTATGCATAGATTTCAAAGGAATTTCAATCGATTCGTTATTGGTAATCTCACCACCCGAGTTAACAAGTGAATTACTTTATTTCTTTAAAGCACGCGAAATGAAGGCAGATATCGTTGGTCATGTGGAACAGGGAAAAGGAGTATACTTGGAGAAAGCGAGAAAAATAAAAAAAATGGAGCCTCTGTTCAGAGAAGAACCGTATACTCCAATTAAAAAGGCAGTGGGTACAATCACTCCATCCAACTGGGATGAAATGAAGGAAAGAATCGAGAAGGCAAAAAAACAGGCCATCCAAAAAAAGGAAAGAATGAAAGAGTGGATCAGGGAAAAAAATGAAATGGAATGAATGGAAAAATTATTATGAGGAAATTCTCCGGGATTTTAATTTCAATAGAGAAGAGGATGAAAGATCAGCCCTTATCCTTTCCCAACTGCTGGAAGATAAAGAACTGATGAGTTTAGAGGACCTTACCGATATAATGAAGGATAATGATGTTTATGTATTTGGCTGCAGTCCTGATCTGGAAGAGGAGATCGAAAACGAAACATTTGAGGGTACGTTGATCGCTGCAAATGGCGCTACAACTATCCTTTTAAAAAAAGGCATCATTCCAGATATCATAGTTACGGATCTAGATGGAAAGATCGATGATCAAATATATGCGAATGAAAAAGGGGCAATAGTTGTTATTCATGCTCACGGCGATAATATCGACGCAGTTAAGAACTGGGTACCGAGATTCAATGGGAAGGTCGTTGGTACAACCCAATCTAAACCCTTTGGGAAAATCCACAATTTCGGTGGTTTTACTGATGGCGATAGATGCGTTTTTTTGGCAGATGAATTCAAAGCAAAGAATATCTATTTGATTGGATTCGATTTTGAACATGTCGGAGATAAGTTCAGTAATGAAAGATCCAAAAAAATTAAAAGAAGGAAGTTGGACTGGGCGTACATCTTGATCAACAGTTTAGACAATCCCAATATCATCATGAGGTCTCATCGCTGATCCAGGAGAGAAAATCTGCATTTCCCTTTTTTATCGGAAAGGAGATGATGCAGGGTATCTCATATGAATGCTGCTTTTTTATTTCCTTGATAACTTCATCGACCAATTCGCTTCTTGTTTTCAGAAATACACCAACTTCTTCTTCCCTTACCAATTCTTTATTCCAATGATAGATGGATTTTATTGGAAAGAGGTTAGCACATGCTATTAAGCGTTTTTTCAATAAATGTTCGGCAATTTTATTTGCTTCTTTCTCACTGTTAGATGTTGTATAAACTATTGAATGCATACTTTCTGCATTGTTAAAAGATTATGTAAAGGTGTCGATAGGTTTTTAGGGAAGAGTTGTAATTACGTTGCGATTGGGTGGGTCTTTGATAAGCATTGATATTATGAGGGAAGCGCTTAGGAACACTTTAGGAAAGAAAGGAATGAGCGATGAGGATGTGAAGAAATTAGCACGATATGTCATCAATTTCTTTGGTTACAATGATGAGATCATAGACAATAGGTTAACATCTGTGGATAGAGATGTGTTCTACACTCTAGAGGAGGAGGGTTTGTTAACAACGCGCAGAGAAGAAGTTCACCTCAAGAAAGGGAAATTATGGCGCATTCACTATTGGATATTAAATAAAGATGAGATAAGTAGATTGGCCAATATGAAAATGAAAAAGAGTGATGAAGAGGATTATGCTATCTACAAGGATGAGAAAATCTGGAAGAAATCGAATGAGGAGTGACTTATATTTTAAAGTTGATGCACTATGAATGAACTTATTTTGGCTTTAGGGATAATTGCTGTGTACTTC
>JAUWGG010000195.1 GCA_030606525.1 Methanobacteriota archaeon
CATGATGTTTGGTTAATTGTGGTTTGTGAACTACCCAACAGCTAAAGCATGTGGGCTTCCTGCTTCATCGAGCCATCCGTCAGATTGGCTCTCGACCCTCTCGGTTACATCCCGATTACGAGCAAAGCTCACAGGTCCACACAGGCGTTTCCAATTGCGGATTCGGACAGTCCCTGCCCTATCCATCACTGAGTGATAATATGGAAAAAGAAATATATAAAAGTATACTGGAGAGGGGTGAAAGTACTGTTCGCTCTCATCCCACCTCTAAGAGAGTGTGGGATTTCCCGCTCACATCTGTTAAAATCATCTGATCTCATCTACGCCTTTATCATCCAATAAAGTACTTTCCTTCCCGAGCATATGCGGTGATTTTACACCAGTTATTACCAATAGAACCTTGATCGTGTTTCCCAATGTAGGATCTACACTGCATCCCCATATTATCCGTGCCATAGGATTGATTTTCTCACCAACAAGTTCCACTGCTTTTTCAGCCTCCGTAACGGTCATATCCGGTCCACCGATAACTCGTACCATTGCACCTCTAGCATGGCTTAGATCTATCTCTCCAAGCAATGGTGAGCTCAAAGCTTCGTTTATGGCTTGTTCTACCCTTTCTCTATTATCGTCTGATTCACCTATGCCGATCATTGCAACACCGCCGCCCCTCATCACAGTGGCGAGATCATTGTAATCCAGATTCACCAGACCGGGCTTTGTGATTATCTCTGTTATTCCTTTTATGGATTGCATAAGGATCTCATCTGCTACCTTAAATGCAGCATCAATCGGCAGTTTTGGCACAAGTTCCAATAGCTTATCATTGTAGATAGTTATCGTTGTATCGCATGACTGGCGCATTTTTTCTAACCCAAACTCAGCATTTTGCATTCTGATCTTTCCTTCAGCTTGGAATGGCATCGTAACGATACTCATTACCAAAGCACCTGTTTCTTTAGCGATAGATGCAATAACCGGTGCAGCTCCAGTACCAGTTCCACCGCCCAAACCTGATGTAAGAAAAACGATGTTCGCTCCAGAGAGGTAATTTCTAATCTCCTCTTCATTCTCTCTCATGGCCGCCTCACCTACTTCAGGTAAAGCACCAGCTCCCAAACCCTTTGTGGTCCTCCTTCCAATGAGAACCTTCTTAGGCGCACGAATGACCAAAAGATGCTTTGCATCAGTATTGACTGCTAAAAGCTGTGCACCAGCTACACCCGATTCAGCCAATCTATTGATGGTGTTCGAACCCCCACCGCCACACCCAATAATCTTAATATTTGTCTTGAGCTTGTCGATGATCTTTTCGAGTTCTTCATCTCCCTCTGTAGTAGTAGGTGTCTCTTCTACCCGAGGTTCTATCCTCTCTTCCTCATGCTTTGCTAAAGCTTCCTCTACAATCGATTTCATAACTATCCCATCCGTCATATGGCGAATGGGTTTTTAACTATATAAAATATTTGAAAAGAAATAAGTTCTGATTTTTATATAAATTACTAACATCGAACAGTATTTGCAGCGGCAACTGGTCAACCAACTCCTTATGCCGAGATCTGAGCTTTCTGCCTTTCATCTTCCACATCGAAAAATACCGCTCCACACCCACTGCACCAGATCGATTCCGAGTTTTGAAATATTCCACATTCGGGACAGTAAAAGCCTTTTATCTCCTTTATTGAAAAGCGCGCACCACAATCACATCTCGCAGCATCAGTATCAAGACCGGCACCACATATTGGGCATTTATTTGCTGCACCAAAAAATTCGAGTCCGCAATTTTTACACGAAATTTCATCTATACTAACAACCTCATCACATGCAGGACAACGAAAAGCACAACCCAGGTTCTCTGAGAATACTGCACCGCATTCACACTTTTCTGCATCAATATCAACGAAGGCATTGCACATCGGACATTGAAATTTTATCTCCTCAATGAAACCTTCTTTTAAATCGTTAACTACCATCTCTTTAGTAATCAGCTGTTCACAATTAGGACATTCTCCAACCCTTGTTACACAGCTCTTATGATAGATCTTTCCGCAATTGCACACTATCACTTCTAACCCATCTTTGATAGAACCAAGACAAATCCCGCATAGTACTCCCCTCATCATTGGCACAACTATAGGTTTCTTATACGTATAGATGGGGGCTTCATGTTTTGTATTTTTTTGTTCCTTTCTTCTGGTGAAAGGAGAAATGATCGAAGAGAAAAAAACCATAACAAACGATTTGACCTTCTGTTCAAAGGGGGGTATCGATGAAACTACAAGTGTGAA
>JAUWGG010000052.1 GCA_030606525.1 Methanobacteriota archaeon
ATCTGGAACTCTTGGAACTGATATGGGTATGAGGTTGGTGACCCACCGTAAAACCCAGGCAATTTGGGTCATGCTTTGAAGAAATGGAGAACATAGGGCTCGTCTATCAAAACAGAAGTTCTTGATCGAGGGGTCAGTAACCGGGTGATGGCACACCCTATAGTGTTGCTCGTAAGAGCAGGACTATGAAGAATCTCTCCTCTTTAGGAGGGGAGTAGGTCAAAGGAGAGGTAAGTGAAACTAATCTAACCGTTAAATATCACATCGCCTATATCCTTTTTATATCCTTTAATCGATATGAATTAACTGTAAAATAAGGTGAATGAATGCCATTGCCTATTGGGTGTGAGTCTCTTGATAAACTTCTTCATGGAGGGATAGATGCAAAAGTGATAACACTGATTTACGGGGAAGCGGGTAGTGGAAAAACGAATGTTTGTTTGCAGCTTGCAAGAAATGTTTGTCTTCAGAATAGGAAGGTCATTTACATCGATACGGAAGGCGTATCCTTGGAAAGATTAGAACAGATCTGCGGTGATGATTTTAAAAATATAGTAAAGAACATTCTTTTTTCTGAGCCGTACTCTTTCAATGAGCAGGAAAAGATGGTCGATAAGGCTGCGAGGTTGGCTGAGGGAAGCGCAAATATCGGCCTGATAATATTGGACACAGCAACGATGCATTACCGCCTTACAAGAACAGATGAAGAAAAGGGAGAGAGAAAATCATTGACTACTCAGCTCATTAAGCTTTTAAGCATTGCAAGAAAAAAGAATATACCAGTTGTGCTCACAAGTCAAGTGTACACAGATATAGATAAAGGGACTTACGAACCATTGGGTGGTCATGCACTGCTTCACAACGCTAAGGTGATAATAAGATTAGAAAAGATAGGACAAAATTTGAGAAGAGCGGTGGTCATGAAACATCAGCACCTTGCAGAGGGAAGGAGCGCGGAGTTCAAATTGACAGGCAGGGGTGTAGAGAGTTAAATATCCCGTTTTACCATAAAATCTACAAAATCATTTAGAATCTCTTTATGTTCACTTTGTGGTAAAACATCTAATCGTTTTTTTGCTTCGGCAGTAAAATTAAAAGCCATAGTCCTAGCGTAATTTATCGAACCGACTTTTTCTAACAATGCTATAGCGCTGTTCACCGCTTCCAAGGATGCATTCTCATTTCCTAAAACACTTAAAAAGCGTTTTCGTTCCTCATCATTCAATCTCTTTAATGCATGAATGACCATCAATGTGCGCTTCCCATTTTTAATATCGCTGCCAACAGGTTTTCCTAATCTCTTTTCCTTTGCAGATACATCCAGATAATCATCCCATATCTGAAAACCCATGCCTAAAAGACGACCATATTCTTCCATGCTTTTTATTTGCTTCTCAGTTCCATCTGCAATAATCACACCACCTTTTGCTGCCATAGCAAATAGAGCAGCTGTTTTTTTCTCTATCATTTCTAAATATTCCTCTTCGCTTACATTCAAACGATTTTCAAAATCCATATCCATCTGCTGACCCTCAGAAATCTTCCTCACAACTCTCGCCATATCTTTTAACAAGATCCTTATTTTGGAATCGTTCACTTCTAAAGTAGCTAAGATCTCAAAAGCCAATGCAAATAGGGCATCACCTGCAAGAATAGCAATTGTTTCATCGAATAATGTATGCACGGTTTTTTTTCCTCTTCGTAAATCATCATTGTCCATAATGTCATCATGTACCAATGTAAAATTATGAATAATTTCTAAAGCGTTTCCAAAGGGAATGGTTTTTTTTCCTTTATTAGAAACAGCGTCTGCAACAAGCATCGCCAGTATCGGTCTTAACCTCTTTCCTCCAGCTAATGGCAAATGGTTCATAGCTTTTTTTAATTTCGCTACATCACCAACATCAAGCATTTTAATCAATGCTTCATTCACAGTTTTTCTTCTTGTTTCCAATCGCTCCATCAATTCCATACTCTCGCCTCACACCTGCTCTATCCAGTCTCTTGTTCTACCGGTAACTATCACCTTTTGTTTTTTTAATTTTGAAATGGAAGGTGAGGAGGTTAGAAACATCGCTGCCCTCAACTCATCTAAGATCATCGTGAGTTCTTTGATTACAGCGTCAGCACTTTCATTTGCAGCTTTTACCAATTGACCTGCTATACCAGCAGCTGATGCACCTATCGATACTGCTCTAGCAACATCTAAACCGCTTCTTATGCCTCCTGTAGCTATGATCGGTAAGCCAACATCTGCTTGGATCACTGATACAGGTGTCGGTATCCCCCAACTCCAGAATGTCTTTCCCAATCTTTCTCTCCGCTCATCATCATTCATCTTCGCTCTATAATACTCCACAGCAGCAAAGCTTGTTCCACCTAGACCGCCGACATCTATGCCTTTAACACCTGACTTTTTGAGTTTTAGTGCCATCTCTTTCGAAATACCAGCACCTGTTTCCTTTGCTATCACTGGCAATCGAAGCGCTATTCTTCTGATTGCCGCTAAACACCCGTGAGCATTGGTATTCCCTTCCGGTTGAACGACTTCCTGCAGGTAATTGAGATGAATGGCCAATAGATCTGCATCGATCATTTTCATCGCATGCTCAGCATCCTCAATAGTAAATACCTTCCCGTCCTTTTGAGCTATAAATTGCGGCACACCAAGATTTGCTATCACCAACGGCACATCGTATTCCCTTATCACGCTGTAGGTTTTTTCAAGGTTCTTATTTTCAATCCCGGCTCTTTGACTTCCAACACCCAGACCGACGCCTACTTCACTCGCTGCTTTTGCCAGATTACGATTGATCTGCTCAGCTTTTTTGTAGCCGCCTGTGATAGCTGAGATGATTATGGGTGCAGCTAGTTCCTTCCCAAAAATTTCGATTGTGGTATCGACCTCATTTAAATTTATCTCAGGCAATGATTGATGTATTAAACGTATATCATTCCAATAATTATAATCGGCTTGCACTTTCTCTTTTAGATGTACTTCAACATGCTCCTTCTTTCTTTTCTCACTCACCCTTTATCCCTCCAATTCTTGTACATTTTACAGCTTGACCCGTCAGCGCTTCTTTCAATCTATTTTTCTTATTTCCGTTAAGAACTATAGAACCAACACCAATTTTAGAGATCTCCATAATGGTATTGATCTTTCCAAACATCTCACCCGTGATATCTATTTTTTCCGATTTACTTTTTCCCATTTTCAGCATACTCTTCAAAAGATCTGTATCCGCATTCTCCAATAATCTTGCGTTTTTATCAACGGATGGGTCGAAAGTGAAAATACCATCAACATCTGTGCAAAAGATTACTTTTTCCGGTTTGAATTTTTTTGCTAGATGCAACATTAATTGATCTCCAGAGCAGATGCAAAATTTTAATTTTTTATCTAGAACGACATCTCCAAAGGTCACAGGCATAATCCCCATACCCAAATAATCTTTGAATAGCTTTGTCTCCATTTCCACAATTTTTTTGTCTCTGCACTTAACGATCGCGCTGGGTGAAATTGAAACAGCATTGATACCAGCATCAATTAACGTATTTAAGATCAGCATATTAAGCGTCTTCACATCCCTTTGGACCTTTACAACTCCTTCGATTTGTTCATCGTTCTTGTAGCCCTCATGCAGTTTGTATCTATCTGCAAATATATGACCAAAAGAACCAGCTCCATGAACTAATATAATTTCCTCATTGGATTCCTTTATTTCCCTGGCAAGGCGCATCACAACTGCCTTTTTAAAAGTTAAAGGCTTTGTTTTGTCTGTAATGATACTTCCGCCTATTTTGACGATGTGCATTCCGCTCATTATTTCTCCTTTACCATTTACACATAAAAGAAACTTTCTATTTTTTATTGTTTTTTTCACATCATCAAAACCTTAATAAACCGCAAATACTCTCACATGATATGATGAATAGGATAAAGATCGCGCCATCCATTCTCTCAGCAGACTTCAGCCAACTGGGAAATGAGATAATTCTGGCTGAAAAGGGAGGTGCAGATTTGATCCATATAGATGTTATGGACGGTCATTTTGTCCCTAACATTACAATAGGTCCTGTCGTAATAAGCGCGGTTCGTGATAAGACAACGCTGCCTTTTGACGTGCACTTGATGATTGAAAATCCCATAAGATATGTGGATGATTTTGCTAAAGCTGGTGCAGACATAATCACCTTTCATGCAGAAACGAATGCGCTTCTTGACACTATCAAAAAAGTTAAGGACAATGATAAAAAGGTGGGAATATCACTGAATCCATCCACACCCTTATCAGTTGTGAATGATGTAATAGATAAAATA
Source organism: Methanobacteriota archaeon (assembly GCA_030606525.1). GTDB lineage: Archaea > Thermoplasmatota > Thermoplasmata > JAUWGG01 > JAUWGG01 > JAUWGG01. The sequence goes on from JAUWGG010000052.1 coordinate 4,325, forward strand.
GATCTCTTGCTGATCATGACCGTTCATCCTGGTTTCAGCGGTCAAAAGTTCATTCATGATGTTTTGCCCAAGATCGAAAAGGGAAGGAAGATCATCGATGAGGGACAGCTCAAAATAGATCTGGAAGTGGATGGAGGTATCAATGAAAATACGGCACCACTTGCAGTGAAGCATGGTGCAAATATATTGGTCGCCGGTTCATCTGTTTTTAAAGGAGATGTAATGGAAAGAATTAAATCATTGCGTCTATGCGCGGAAGGTGCCAAACATAAAGTTTTTAAGGAGTGATTGCTTTTCGCCCCCTGTGGCATAATGAGCGAAAACACGAATAAGATTTTATTGGTTCTACTTACTGTCATAATCCCCCTTGCTCTATTATTAGTAAATGCACTTTTAGGAGTTAGTCAAATTCTCACAGTTATAATAATAATATGTTGGATCGGTTTTTGCATCATAGTTCTGCCTGGTTTCTTAGAGTTATCTGATTGAAACCATAACATTTGTAATCCCTTACCGCTATGCAGTTGGTGATTAAATGGGAGTGAACATTTCAGATATCGTGCTTTCTAAGAAGAAATCACTTAAGGATTTTAAAGGAAAGATCGTAGCTATCGATGCATACAACACCCTCTACCAATTCTTATCGATCATCAGGCAGCCAGATGGTACTCCGCTCAAAGATTCTAAAGATAGGGTAACTTCTCATCTCACAGGTCTTCTTTATAGAAATGCAAATTTATTGGAAGTGGGGATCAAACCGATTTTTGTTTTCGATGGTAAACCACATGAACTTAAGAAAAGAACGATCGAAGGCAGACGATTTATTCGGGAAAAGGCAAGAAAGGAATGGAAACTCGCGCTAAAAGAAGGAGATATGGAGAGGGCTAGGAGCAAAGCCCAGCAATCTTCTCGATTGACACCGGAGATGGTGAGTGACTCAAAAACCCTTCTCAGCCATTTGGGTATCCCGCATGTTCAAGCTAAAGGTGAAGGTGAAGCGCAAGCGAGCTACATGGCACTTAAAGGTGATGTATGGGCTGCAGGTTCTCAAGATTTTGATTCACTGTTATGCGGCGCTCCACTTCTCATCCGAAATATAACGATCACAGGCAGAAGAAAATTACCAAGAAAGAATGTGTACATAAGGATCGAACCAGAGATAATAGCCCTTGAAGAAAACTTAAACTCATTGAGCATCACAAGAGAACAATTAGTTGATATAGGTATTCTGGTGGGCACAGATTTCAATGAGGGGATTAAAGGCGTTGGTCCGAAGACAGCATTAAAACTAATAAAAAAGCACAAGACGCTTGAAGAAGTGATCAAAATCAAAGGTTGGCGAATTGCTGATTATAGGGAGATAAGGAGCATTTTTTTGGAACCAGATAATGTAGATGATTATGATCTATCGTGGAAGGCGGTGAACGCACAAGAAGTAAAGAGATTTCTCTGTGATGAGCATGATTTTTCCGAGGACAGGGTTGAAAAGGCAATTAAGAAGATGTCAGAAGCAAAAAAAGCAGATGAACAGAAGAGCTTAGATGGATGGTTCTGAACTTGCTAAGAGCAGAAACCTACTTTAACCTCCTTTGACATCCTCTCCTCCTTAAAAAGAGGAGATTCCTTTGAGGTTGTTTGTATGAAACGAACAAAAATCGTTCACAACCTCCGGGCGTGCCATTGCCCAGTTACCACATTCCCCATTGTGGGCAATGCTTATGTTTGTCGCTCCGACAGCGTCCCTGTGAGCTTCAATTCCACAGTTTTTACATTTGAATAGTCGTCCTCGTTTAGTGATACTTGTCCCACCACATTTTGGGCAGATGCTCGATGTTCCTCTTTCGTCTACGAGCATTACGGTTATGCCGTAGTTCTCTGCGGTTATGGTAAGTCTGTCAACGATGTACTCATGAATCCAGAAATTGTTGATCATCGTGTTTACTTTCTTACCTTTGGAACCGCTGTTCCTAATGCCTTTGAGGTCTCCGACCGTTATGTCGTTAACCCCTTGCTCAACACATTGCTGTATGAAATGATGGACAAGTTTGTTGACACTGTCATTATGTCGTTTACTTCGTGTCTTGTAGAGATTGGTCAATCGTTTGCTTGTGCGTCTATTATTGACCTTTTTGAGGATGCTCATGTGCTCTGCTATCTTCTTGTTCCAATACCACCAGTCGCTCAGCATCTCGTTTCCACTGTACGCAATAGGCGTCTGTTTACCTTCGATGACGGCAGTGATCGGGCATCGAACACCCATATCTACATACGCTCTGTTCTGTCCACTTGGTTGACTGATTGGTTCAGTCTCTACAGACTGATGGGCAATCCAGTTTTTGCGATTGTAGATGAGTTCGAGTTCTCCTTGTTTACCCTTCCATCGAGGCTTACCTTTTATACGTCCTTTGAGCTTGAAGGGAAAATAGATGTTTCTACCTTTGATATGGTAGCTATCGTTCCTGATGATATAGATGAGCGTGAGTTCTCCGCTGTCCCTGTCTTTCCAATAACCTGGCGGACAGACTTTCTTGATGTTGTTTGGGAGCTTACCGTTAGCTTTATTCTTGAGCAATGCGAGAAACGCCTTCCAAGCGTTACTGTTCTTTCTGATCACTTGCTGTGCTGTTGCGCTTCCAACCCAGCCTTTGAATTCGT
>JAUWGG010000050.1 GCA_030606525.1 Methanobacteriota archaeon
ATCTGGAACTCTTGGAACTGATATGGGTATGAGGTTGGTGACCCACCGTAAAACCCAGGCAATTTGGGTCATGCTTTGAAGAAATGGAGAACATAGGGCTCGTCTATCAAAACAGAAGTTCTTGATCGAGGGGTCAGTAACAGGGTGATGGCACACCCTATAGTGTTGCTCGTAAGAGCAGGACTATGAAGAATCTCCCCTCTTTAGGGGGGGAGTAGGTCAATTAATATATTATATAAAAGATTGCCTATATCCAATTCATCTGAAAGTAAAAGCTATGCAAGAAAGGTGATGATGTTGCGTCCCTATGTGATCATCAATTGCGCCATGTCTGCTGATGGGAAAATAGCACTGCCATCGAGAATACAAACAAGGATTTCGAATGAAGAAGATATACGAAGAGTACATGAATTGAGGAATAACTGTGACGCGATACTCGTTGGTATAAACACGGTTCTTTCTGATGATCCTCAATTGAACGTTAAAAGCAAATATGTAAAAAAACGAAATAAACCCATTAGAATTGTTTTGGACTCAAAAGGCAGGGTGCCGTTGAACGCAAATATACTTGATTCTTCTGCAAAGACAATTATTGTGACTTCTGAGCGATGCAAAAGAGAGATCGCGAAAGCAGAGGTGATAAGGTGTGGAGACAATAGGATCGATCTGCACAGATTGCTCGCAATACTCTATGATAGGGGAATAAGGAATTTACTGGTAGAAGGAGGTGAAACGATCATCTGGTCCTTTCTGAAAGAAGGATTGGTTGACGAGCTTTACATCTTTGTTGGCAGCATGATCATAGGTGGAAGAAAATCACCTACACTAGCTGGAGGAGATGGTGCCCAATGTTTTGAGAATATCATTCCTTTAACACTAAAAGAGATGAAGCAAATAGGAGATGGTGTTCTAATTCAATATACGGTGAAACGATGAGGTTCCTTGCTGATCATATGCTTGGCACATTGGCAAAATGGCTAAGACTTTTGGGTTTCGATACTCTATATCCAACCGTCTTAGATGATGATGAATTGATAAGGATCTCAAGTGAAAAGGCGCGCATAATCCTTACAAGAGACAAGAACTTGGCAAGCAGGAGTAATGCTCTTTATATCGAAAGTGATCAACTGGATGAACAGGTCAAACAAGTTTTTCGCTCGTTTAACTTAAAAGTGGATGATGCGCTGTCTCGGTGTTCATTGTGCAATGAACCGATCATGGAAGTTGAAAAATGGTCAGTAAGCAGCGATGTGCCTGAAGCAGTATTCTTTTACCATGACGAATTTTGGAAATGTACTAAGTGCAATAAGATCTATTGGAAAGGGAGTCATTGGAAAGAGATAATGGGAAAGGTTGATGTTTTCCAAAGTTAATGTTTTTTGGTTATAGTATTAATGACTCACTATGTAATTTTCATTCTTTCTCCAGTGATCATGTACACAGCCCTTTCACCGATATTGCATGCATGGTCGCCGATTCTCTCAAGGTATCTAGCAACTAACAGCATGTTCAGGCAAGTGAAAAACCCATGTTTCTCTTGTTTCAGATACGTTACTAGCTCTTGGAATATCTGGATATACATATTATCAACATCATCATCGTACTTCGCGAGGTCGAAGGCCAGTTTGAATACAGTATATGCCTCCTCGCAGGAAAATGCCTTTAAACTGATCTTTATCATTTTTCGAGATATCTCTGCCATGCGATTAATATCTTCTGCCACTCCGATCAATGGTTTATGCGCTGTATCTACAACTACATCTGCAATATCTTCAGCATAATCCCCTATTCGCTCCAACTCAACACCAATTCTATTTGAGGAGCTGATAGTTCTTAGGTCAACAGCTACCGGATTTTGTAATGCCAATAATTCATAGCACTTCATCTCTATGTCTGCATTGTATTGACCGATTTCCTCATCTCCTTCGATCACTTTTTTTGCAAGCTCTTTATCTCTTTCCATCATTGACTGCATAGCTTTGGTGATTGCTTTCTCTGCTAATTCACCCATATCCAATACCATATTTTTTAGATCTTTTAATTCTTCATGAAAATGTTTTCTCGGTACCATATCATCATCTCCTTTTATCATCTTATCATCCAAATCTCCCTGTGATGTAGTTTTCAGTTAACTCCTCCTTCGGATTTTCGAATATTTGTTTGGTATTTCCAAATTCAATTAGTTCCCCCAAATAAAAATACCCTGTGAAATCAGAGACCCTTGCTGCTTCCTGCATATTATGGGTCACAATAACAACTGTATACTTCATCTTCAACTCACCTATAAGGTCCTCTATCTTTGCAGTAGCGATAGGATCTAGAGCGGAGCATGGTTCGTCCATCAATATGACTTCCGGTTCAATAGCTAACGCCCTGGCGATACACAGTCTTTGCTGCTGCCCACCAGATAAGCTCATTGCAGAATCTTTCAGCCTATCTTTAACCTCCTCCCAAAGGGCTGCAGCTCTTAGGCTTCTCTCAACTATTTCATCCAATCTTTTCTTATCGTTTATCCCATGAACTCTTGGACCATAGGCGACGTTCTCATATATCGATTTGGGGAAAGGATTGGGCTTTTGAAACACCATGCCGACTTTTTTTCTTAATTGTACCACATCACAATCCCTTTCATAAATGTTCTTTCCATCCATGAAAACCCTGCCTTCAACTCTGCAACCATCAATGACATCGTTCATTCTATTTAGGCATCTTATAAATGTAGATTTTCCACATCCAGAAGGACCAATGATTGCTGTGACCTTGTTCTCTCCGATCTCCATGTCAACATTCTTCAGTACATGATTGCTTCCATACTTTAGGTTAAGCTCTTCGATTTTTATTTTTATTTTATTTTCAGTCTCTACGCTCACATCACCACCTTACCTTCTTCTTATATCGACCACGAATGACGATTGCTATGAGGTTTATTCCAAGAACGAGTATTAGAAGAACTAAAGCAGTGCCATAAGCATTATTCTCAGCACCAGGTATACTTGTAGCTAACATGTATAAATGATAAGTAAGTGCCATTACTGGCTTGAACGCTGATGGTGATGCAAATCTTTGAGTGAACACAACTGCAGTGAACATGATGGGCGCTGTTTCCCCGGCAGCCCTACCTACAGCTAAGATTGTGCCTGTGAGCACTCCAGGCATCGCTGATGGTAATACTACCTTTTTCGTTGTCTGCCATTTCGTGGCACCCAATGCTAAACTGCCTTCCCTAGCTGCTTGAGGAACTGCCTTGAGAGCTTCCTCCGTAGTTCTAATTATAGTGGGAAGCACCATAAATGCTAAGGTCAATTGACCTGCAAGAAGTGAAACTCCGAAATTAAGGTAGAGAACGAAAAAGGCAAAACCGAACAAACCGAAGACTATGGATGGCATTCCGTTCAAATTATCGACTCCCGCCCTTATGATCTTCGTGAGTTTTCCTTCTTTTACATACTCAGAGAGATAGATACCTGCACCAATACCTAAAGGTAAAGCAAATAAAAGCGAACCGACAACTAGATAGATCGTTCCTATTATTGCAGGATATATTCCTCCTTCTCTACCATTGTTTCTTGGAGCTTCGGTCAAGAACTCCCAGCTCAATGCACCAACTCCCCTGTAAACAATGAAGTAGAGGATGAGACCAAGTATTAAAATTGCAGTGATTGCTGAAAGGATGATCAAGGAAAACGCTGCTCTCTGAGCGTTCTTCGTTGATATTTTCTTGGAAATAAAGTATATCAATGCGCAGAAACCGATGAATAACGCTGTTTTAACTATTCCAAGGGCGGATAGAGACAAGTATAGTAGGATAATCGATATTAAACCGTAGAAACCAAATTTTAATTTCCTAATAGTTGATTCAGACAGAGTAAATATTGACTTCTTCGATGTGGAGGTGTGCTTTTCCTTTAATCTCGTCATGATGGTATTCGCTGACATGTTGACTATCAAAACAATGAAGAACAGAATGATCGCGATACCAAATAGCGCATGATAATGAACGCCTCCTCTCGGTACCTCCCCTATCTCTATGCCAAGAGTTGCGGTCATCGTTCTTACCGGGGAGAAGACGTTCCACAGCGGTGAGGGTATCACGGCAGCATTTCCTGTCACCATTAAGACTGCCATTGTCTCTCCAATCGCACGACCCATGCCCAGTATTACAGCAGCAGTAATTCCTGAGAGGGAAGAGGGAACTACCACATTCTTAATTGTCTGCCATTTTGTAGCGCCCATCGCCAGTGAACCATCTTTATAGTATCTTGGAACTGAGCTTATTGCATCTTCCGAGACGCTAACTATTGTTGGCAGCGCCATTATACCAAGGATTATCGAGCCGGCAAGCCAGCTTGATCCACTGGGTTGATCAAACCTTATCCTCAACCAATCTGATAATACCATCATTCCAAAAAAACCATACACAACAGAAGGAATGCCTGCAAGCAGCTCAATAGCAGGTTTCATTATCGATTTTATCTTAGATGGTGCGATTTCAGCTGTGAATATTGCGCAAGCGATGCCCAATGGAACTGAGAACAATAAAGCGCCAATAGTGACGAGAATCGTTCCCGTTACAAGAGGAATAATACCAAATCTTGGGGATATGCTTATGGGAACCCATTCCTTACCAAGTAGAAACTCACCAAAACCAATCTCACTAAAAACCTCATGACCCTCAAGAAATAAAAAAAAGATTATGAAGATGACTATCAATGTTGCTGACACCGAGCTGATGAACAGCAGAGAGCGGATGCATCGTTCTTTTAATTTGAAGATATTCATAGTTGCGCCGACCGAGAAATGCTATGTATTTCATTCATCTTTATTTTAGGATAACGGGATGAAACCTTCATCCTCCACGATCTGCTGTCCTTCATCACTAAGAATGAAATCTATGAATTCTTTACTTAGACCTGTTGGTTCTCCTTTTGTATACACATAAAGGTTTCTCGATATAGGATATGTACCTGCTAGAACGTTTTCTACAGTGGCTTTGTAAAGTGTTTCATCCACATTGATCTCGATGTCTTTTACTGTTGCATCGAGAAATCCTAAGCCAACATAACCAATAGCCAATGGTGTGCTGCTCACTGCTGTTTTTACCCCTCCATTGGAGTTGTATTCTTGTGCTGTTGCTACAAAGTCATCCTTGTGCAACACCTCTTTCCAAAAGAACTCCCGTGTTCCAGATGCGCTGTCCCTGTTGACCACAACGATAGTTCCGCTTGCACCACCTACTTGACTCCAATCTGTGTACGTACCATTGAATATGCCTCTGATCCCTTCTAAGGTGAGGGAATTTATCGAATTTGAAGGATGTACGATTACCGCTATGCCGTCTTTTGCTATAACATGCTCCACTAAACCTGGATAACTTTGTGTTTCAGTGCTCTTTATTTGCCTTGATGCCATGCCTATGTCTGCTACTCCTGAACCCACTGCTTGTATCCCATGGCTTGATCCTCCCCCGCTGACTTGAACATCGACCTTTGAATGTTTGTCCATGTATACCTCAGCAGCTTTTGAAACGATCGGCTGCACAGTTGTAGAGCCTGTAATTGTCAAAGTTTCAAAATTTTCTCCTCTGAACCACCCGCCAAGCGCGGCTGCTGCAATTATCCCAATGATAGCTATGATTGCAACCGCTGATATTATTGTCTTTGTTTTTCCTTCCATTTTTACCACTTCTATATATTTTCTAAGAGGTTCTATTTTGACCTCTGTTTAACTCATATACTTTTTCTTTCTTAACGATTGTCGATATAGAATATGGAGCACACAATAGAGGGTAGTTAATTGTTTAGTGTATATTCCTGTATATAGACTATATAAAGTATATTGATAAATAATAAGAAATAGTGTATCTATATAGTAAATATTAAGCATTAAATTGGGATGATAAAATGGAAACAAGAAAGGTGCAATTAACAGGAAAATCCACTTTCATAATTTCTCTACCTAAAGCTTGGGTGAATGACACGGGAATTAAAGCAAGAGATTCCATTGGCGTTATACCCCAACCTGATGGCACATTGATCCTCACTCCAAAGATGATAAAAGGCAAATTGCCAACAAAGAAAGAGATAACGGTCGATAAGAATGAAGAAAAGATACACCTTTTAAGAAAATTGATAGGTGCGTATATAACAGGGTATAACATCATTGAGATCAGATCAAGATATGGATTGACTCCAGAAAACAAGCATACAGCCAAAAAATTTACTCGGATCGTTATAGGTCCAGAGATCATTGATGAAGATGCAAATTCTATGGTTATGAAGGACTTGTTAGATCCTACTGATTTCTCATTTAAGACTGCTGTACGGAGGATGTACTACATAGGAAGAGAGATGCATGAGAATGTAGCTAAATCCTTGGAAAATAGAGATGTGTCCCTCTCACAAGATGTGAAGGACAGAGATGAGGAGATAAATAGATTGAATTGGCTGGTTGCCAGACAGAACAATATGCTGCTCTCAGATATCAGCTTGGCTGAAAAAATGGGGACCACCCGTAAGCGCAGTCTGAACTATATGTTGATAGCCAGGATACTCGAACGAATAGGTGATCATGCCTCAAAAATAGCGGACAGTATTATATCTCTCGAAGAAAAAGAGGTGGATAAGAATATCATTGACATCATAATTGGGGCTAATGACCTTTCCTTGAAAATCCTTGATAAAAGCATGGCTTCTCTATTCAATAAAGACATAGATATGGCAAATGATGCTATCGATTCAGTGGATGCGCTCATAAACACCTGTGAAGAGATAAGCGAAAGGGTCATGAAACTTGAGGGGAAAATCGCTCTCTCTTTGGGGTATATTCTTGAGAGCATAAGACGAACGGCATTGTATGCTGCAGACATCTCTGAGACTGTTATGAATCATTTGATTGAAGGTGAGGATCGAAAAAATTTGCGAAGATGAGTTCAATGAATAGGTATCATTTAACATCAATTCTTCTTTTCTTCTTAGGATTCATTTTCATTTCAATCAGTGTCATTCAAGGAGAAGG
>JAUWGG010000126.1 GCA_030606525.1 Methanobacteriota archaeon
CATGGCTGTTCAGTATTTTGAGAATGAAGACCATGCCCGTTCATTTGCAGATGAAGTAAATGAGTGCTCTACATCCTCCGGTTTCGCCAAAGATGTCATTCACGTCAAATATACTTGGGTCCATCGAAGTAAAAAGCCACCTCACCGGTGCTATTCTGTGAATAAAAAAGCTGTCCATTTCAAATGCGATGCAGATCAAGCTTCTTATCTTGATGAGGAGCTCGCACCTGTCAATCCTTCCGGAGTTGAAATCGGTGAAGAAATAAAGCTGGAGGATTTATTAGGGCATTTCAAATCATTCTATCGCACCAAATCTTACGTCTCGCTTATCGGAGGCATCTGCAATAATGGCAAGACCAAAGGCGATATCGACTTCTTCATTAATTCTAATCACCGAGACATCCCAACGGAATTTAGGATTATAAGGATGTTTCCGCAGGAATACTGGTATCGTTTCAGATTTAGATATCCATACCAGGAAAAGACCCACCCTGGTAAGTTCACTAATCACATGGACATTTATGATGAGAAAATCGAAGCTATCTCGGGCCCCGAGCTCGTGCTAATGTCTGTACCCAGGAAGGTCGAACTGTTTATATTTGCTCCGTTATTGAAACCCGCACATGGTCATTACAAAGGTGAAGAATATTCCATAGACGCACTTATCGAAGTCGTTAATGCAAAACCCGAATGGTATGAAAAAGGCACTTATGTCCAGAAGAAGTTTGATGGCGTTCATGTTAGATGTGACGTCCAGAAGAATTATGAAAGTGGTTATGACGTCATTATCTGGTCTGAGGAAGGGAATGATATTACGAAAAATCTTCCCACGCTGAGGAAAGAACTCGGAGAGGCATCTAAAGGCCATGCGATTTCTATCGTTGGCGAGCTCGAGTCATGGTCAGATGAGAAGCATCAATCTCGGCAACAAACTACCGCCATCATTCACACTAAGGAGATTCACCCGGATGAAAAGAACGTCATCCTGAATGCCTTTGATACCTTATTCTACGACAAGGACATCCATAACGAACCACATTCAGAACGCTTAAAATCACATGCGAAGATAAAAAATACCGAGCACATCAAGAAGGCTCCTTATACTCTCGTGAAATCGCCAACGGAATTGCGCAAAGCGGTGCAGCATTATTCCACTCTTCCAGGTAGCGAGGGCGCGTATCTTAAGCGTGCGGATTTTCCTTACGAGCTCGATGGCAAAAGCTTACTCAATTTGAAATACAAGAATACGTTTTCTATCGATGCCAAAGTCGTTGACGTGCACGAAGTCAAAGACGCCAACGCTTTCAATTATCTTTGCGTTATCGAGGACGACCAGGGCAACGATATCCCCATCGGTAGGACATATAACACATCAATCAAGGTAGGGGAGGGCGATATCCTGAAGGTAGAGTTCGTTAATCTCTCTCAATACACTGACCCGGATTCTAAGAAAGTATGGTTTAATTGGTGGGCGCCTCACGTCATTATGGCTCGCGAAGAGAAGAAAAAGCCCGATAATACGCTCACTGCGAAGAAACTTGTCGAAGCCAGCCATGGCACAGTTGCAGAAAAGAAATGGCCAAAGCGATATGAAGACGAAGGCGCAGACCCAGGGTCGGCCGAAGATGCTGCTGATCCTTACCTCGTGTATCCGGATGAAACGAAGAAATGGAAAGGGATGGTGCATTGCCATGGCAGAGGCAGAAGCGTCCATTTAGATTTCCGTGCGCAAATCTCTTCTGAGTACGCAACCGGGTGGACGCTATATATCCCCAAAGGTCTTTCAAAAGTGCCTGAAGATTATGAGGAGTTTGTACGCCTCGTAGATGCGGAGATTATGCCCATCGTCAAAGAGACCATGAGCAATCCCATGAAGAAGTTCAACTGCGGTAAGAAAGCCCCCGAACCTGTTGAGTGGCTCACATATAAAGGCATGGTGCAGCCAGGGGAGATAGGCGCAACGAAAAATGAGCCTGGTTTTTTCTATATCATTGATTCCTTCGATGTTCAGTTCGGTGCGCAAAAGTCGTACTTCCATGAGTATTTCTGCGATGGCAAGATCTTCAAGGGGCGACTTGTTTTCCGGCTATTAGAAAATCGTGAAGAATGGAAAAAGACAGACGAAGGGTTGATGACCTGGATGATGTTTAATGCCCTCAAATCACCCCTTCCCTATTCCATCTCCACCCGAGCGGTAAAGAAAGCTTGGTGTCCACCCTTTGGTGTCTCCGCTGTTCCCCGTAACATTCGGAACAAAATACCAGAGAAATACAAATATTGGAAAACAAAAGATGCCTCTTCGCGTAGAGAGCTCAGGGATGAATTAGTAAATGAAATAAAGAAGAAGCTACTCAAAATAGATTCCATTGGCCAGGGAGATTTTAAATTCCTCAAACAAACATGGAGAGGACAAAAAGTTATCCGAGAAGGACCTTCCAGGACATTGTATTATTTCATTCTTAAACCTGACAAAACCTTCTTTTCACTTGCGCTGACTGCATCACTGCTTTCCTCCGAAACCGGGGCGGGTCTTCCCTTCCGCTACCCTTCGCTGCTATGGACGGCGGAGGGGGAGATACCCCCCGGAACCAAGCTTAATCCCACTAAAGCCACGCCATCGGAAATTGAAGTTCTTGATCAGGGCAAGGCAACCATACTCATCGAGGATAAAGTCCGGAAGTTTATTCTCAAAGGTAAAAAGCTCAAAGGCGTCTGGTTCGCATTCCAGCAGGAAGATTCTAATCTCTGGACTATCCAGAAAAGCGAGCTGCCAAAACCTAAACAAAAATGATAATAAGGTGCGAGCTTAATATTCGTCCCGAAAGTCTAAAAAGAATAGAGGCAAAACTATGCTCCATCTCCGAAGATGAAGATGTGTTGACCCTCCATATAATAAACGGAAATGACTGGCAAAAGCCTACTGTGGAAAGTTAAAGGCGAACAAAGAGAGAGGATGCTAAAGTATTACAAGAATCTATTCTCCGCATCTCTTATCCTCGTTGGCTCTTTTCTTCTTCTCGAGCATCTTTTTCGATACGAAGGGTTTGATCTTTTCGATTTCCTTGGCCATGAATACTTTGGTGCTGGTATGCTTATTCTTGCATTTCTGCTTTCTATGAAATGGAAACAGTGGGGGCAGCTGAAAAAAGCAATCAAAAATCGAGACTTATGGGCGATACTCGATGAAGGGGAGAGGGAAAGATGAGCAGTACCACAATCAAGAAGGACATATTCTTCGCAGAGCGTGAAGCGTTAAAATCATTCCTCGAATCCGCGAAAGACGAATTGAATGATAAGTTCGCTTCCTTCTCCGCTTCTGTTGACTATTCTGCCCGATTGCCCCAATTGCATATCAGAGAAAATGGCAAGATTTAATTATTGGCGCTGTATCAAATGCAAGCGCACATTCCGCGGCCGCAACTATTCGCCGAATCAACCGCCTTCATGCCCCTTCTGCGGCTCGAAGTGGCTCGCACCGGCAACCGCAACCGAGTTTAAAAAGGATAGAGGTTTGCATTAAGTTTAGCATGACACTTAAACATCCCTAATACTTTTCTTTTTTTCAGTGAAGAAATAATGGTAGAAAAAAAAGATTTAGGCAATCCAGAAATTGATGCGCTCGATGCTCTCATTGCAGGGCTCACAGGCAACGCAACTGACAATGAGGACGTGGAATATCCGCTTCCAGAGGGGAAACCCGTTAAGTTCACGAACATCGATGTCATAGTGCTACCCAAGGGATACAAGAGCGAAT
>JAUWGG010000094.1 GCA_030606525.1 Methanobacteriota archaeon
CGCCCTCACCAAGTTTATCCGAGTTTGCACCATTAATCTCGACTGCGGAGTTAATCAACATCGCCTTCATTAACGCTGCTGAAGGTGAAAAACCATTCTCCGGGATCTCATTACCACTGGGGTACCACCCGTCAGTGAAATACTGCCTAATCAACGCAGCACCACCAGCGGTTACAGGACAGGAAGCACTTGTCCCCTGTTTTTGCATATATCCACTGTTTTTTGTCGTTAAATCTCCATCGGATTTTGCTGAATACACTTTTGAGGGTGCAATCACAGTAGGTGCTAATCTTCCATCTGTGGTTGGACCGTTACAACTATGCCACCAGAGATCGTTGTTGTCTTCATCTGAAGCACCTACACTAACGAGATTCTTAGCGCTCGCCGGGATAGCCACTTTATCATCTCCAGGCATACTATTACCAGCAGCAAATAGTATCAAGAAATCTTTGTGCTCCCACATAAATCTATCTGTCATCATACAATTATAACCATATTTTGGCGCTCCACGTAGTGTGCCCCAGCTATTTGACTGAACCCTTGCACCTAGTTCATACGGTCGCTGGAAAATAACATCCCAGTTTAATGGGAGTTGGAGATAATCATTAATATCTCCTATATCCACCATTACCATTTTGGCATTCTTTGCCATCCCATCACAGATATCGTATGGAGGTGTACCACCGATAGGGTCATCACACCCAGCTAATGCGCAACCAGTATGTGTTCCGTGTCCTATTGTAAACAAAGGAATGTGTGGGGTGTCGTTATTGCTACCCTCGAATTCCATCCATTGGTAATACTCAATGATTTTTCTATGATTTGGTCCTGGGGGATCATTATTTATAGCCCCGTTTCTAAACATGTCGTGGTCCCAATCGCAACCACTATCACTCCATGACACTATCTGTCCATCACCCTTACTGCCATGGTCCCATATTGATCTAACATCGGGAGTATTAGTTTGGATGACCCATTGAGCTATGTAATTCATTAATTCTGGTTGTTCGTATTTCTCGATCCAACTCACTTCTTCGATATTCGCAACGGAGGATAATGTAGAAGGACTCACAGATGCTCTAATAATCCCATAATCTTCTGTATCTGTAGAACCTATTATGTCTACACCTAGTTCTTTCAATTTCTCAATTACAAGAGTTAAATCTTGCCTATTGTGCGTGAGAATTGTAACTGTCGCTTGATCGTCACTCATCTCAGTTAGGTCAGTTGCAATTTTATAGGCTGGTTGATATATGCCAACCCATTGGACATATCGCAAATTCTCTACTGCTCTTTTTGTAGATTCGTCCATCTTCACAATAAAAGCATTATACGGCACATAACCGTTAATCTCCGCATCTGCATTCTCTATTTCTATTTTCCATTTTTCTTTAATTGGACCAATAAATTGCACAATATAATAGCCCTTGATTTCGGCAGGATATGAATCGATTCTTAAATCCGTGGATAAATATGCCCCCTCGTCTCTTGTGTCAAACGCCCCTCGTTGTAATCCTATCGTAGTTAAGTGTTTCATTGGTTGGGTATCAATCCCATTACTTTTCAAAACTGCCTTCTGTTCAAGTGTAACTTCTGCTAGTATGAAATTATTATATTCCTCTATTACATCAATTCCTGTTTTTTCCAATACTGCAGAAGAGCATCCAAAAATCAATACCCTTTCCTCAGTTCGGGTTTCTGTTAACCCACCTTTCCCTATAGTTGCACTCATTGACAGAATTATTGCTAGTGATATCACACTCACAAACACCTTTCTCGCTAACTCACTATTTATTTCTCTCATGGTACGCATGCCCCCCAATAGCAGTACTTATCGATAACAAGCTTTTTGACTTATAATTTCTCATCGTTGTTTGTTATCATGTTTTCGCCGTCGAAAGGTAAATGGTGTTTTGAGTATAAAAAATTATTGAACGCGACGATTGGTTATATTAATATTCTACTTACAATTGATCCACCAGAACAATTTTAATTTAAAGAGAAAAAAAGACTCTTAAGCACTTTACGCTCATCTTACTATACTAACATAAATCGATAGAACATTCCCATCTCTATCGTAAAGATCAAGGCGGTCAATCAATGGTATAAGTGTAATGTCGAAGTTGCTGAAGATGAAATCAATTAATGTTGTGGTGTCTTCTATTGTTGGATATTTTCCTCCGACAGGTGGTCCATATGGTGGGTCACCTGTTTGGTCCATGAATTTTGTCACAATTGGCATTAAATCCCATAGCCAAAGACGCCATTGGGGTTCCCATTCACTTGCTGCCGGGTCTACAATATGAAGATATCCCATAGCGAAGTGCTTATATTTTGTTGGTGTGTAATCCAGTTGATAAATGAAGTTGTAGTGCGTTATGAGACATGGTTTTCCTTTATACAAAGACTTAGTATCCCAGTTTATGTGCCAGTTCTCATGTGTTGGCACATAAATTTCGCCATCGAATTCTTTCCATACCATATGGTCGACATAATTGTATTTGCCATAGAAGTCATAGTCAGGTACTAATTCACCATAGTATATCCATCCTTTGCTGTTCATTGTTTCCCAATACTGCATGTATACACCGCTGGATGCTATACCTGAAAAAGAAATCAATGCTATCACTACTACTCCCACTGTTAATAATGCCTTCCTCATTTTTCATCTCCCTCCTCAAGGTCTTGAGTATCTTTTATTTTCTACTTATTACTCTTGCAATAATATATCTACTTAGGAATATATAGTTTTATTGATTGATGAACAGAGGTAATGCGATAGTCGAAGAGGTTGAATAAAAGTAAAACAACTCTAAACCTTGGAAGCACCAACCTATTAAATACTCACAGACAATAAGTCAACAATTTCATATCCACACAATACCTTATATGAACACGAGAGTAACGTAAAAAATTTCATTGATCTTAGAAAAGGTATGTTGTTGAGAGGAGAATTAGAATCCAGCAGATAACGATATGAGTTCTTCAAGTCCAACGAATGTGAGGTTAAGTGAAGTGGATAGCGGGAAAATATCTACTACACTAAAAAAAGCTTGAGCCTTATATCTGGAGAATGGTAACAGAATGATTTCTGAAGATAATCTTACCATTGCAGGTAAAATACCAAGCTCGATATCAATTCAATTATATGAAGGTTGGAATTTTGTGGGCTACCCATCGCTTATTGATAGAACTGTGGGCAATGCTTTGAACGGGATAACTTACGAGCAGGTTGAAGGGTTCGATGAGAGTGTACCACCATACTATTTGAAAATTCTTGCAGATTCTGATCTGATGACTGCTGGTGATGGTTATTGGATCCGTGTAACTGAGGATTGCGAATGGGTTGTCTATAACTAGCTTTCCAGATGTTTTTTAATCGAGCATCAGCTCAGGCGAAATCTTTATTAGTTCTAAAAGCCATATTGGTAACTGGAAATAAAAGCCAGCATGTTCATGAGTAGGGGAGGAAAACATTGAACTCACCGGAAGAATTTTTTTAATCATGTAAGTGCACCTAGTTAGAGGAGAGCATCGACTCATTTCCTGGCTGCAAATCTGAGGAGGAAAAAACATGAAAAAAATAAAATTAAAAATAGAATTTTGTGTGGTGATTTTAGCTCTAATGCTATTCCTTAATATGTTGCCATACAGTAGGGCCTACGTGCTAGATCAATCGAATGAATGCAATACAGGCATTGAGTTCTTGAGTGAGTGGGAATGGTTTACCTTCAACGAGGGTATCTCATCACCAAGATCTCCGGAAATGAGAATCGTATCAACCAGCAATGCAGGTATAGTCCTTGAAATCGAGACCTTTGGTATGGAAGTTAGAGAAGTTTCGGTAGAAGGAAATATATATCATATGCTTAGAATCCCTGGTTGTGGATATTCAGTTGAAGTTGGCAAACCAGAGGTGCCTGCGCTGCGTGAATTAATTGCAATACCACCCAAAGGAGAAGTTTCGGTTAGTGTTCCTGAAACAAGCTCTATTACATTGGAAGGATGGTATGTCTTTCCCTCTCAAGAATTTGTCCGCGAGATGGAACTTCCTTTACCATTCACTGTCAATGAGATTTTCTACTCAACAAACACATTTTATCCTCAATATATTGCTCAATTAAATGAGCCAGGGATAATGCGTGACTTCAGAATTGTGCAATTTGAAATCCATCCGCTGCAATTCAATCCTACAACCGGCGAGTTGAAGGTTCATACACATATGACCTTAAATCTGAATCTTGAAGATGTTGAGCTTTCTACTCCGGAAAGAAGAAGAGTGATATCGGAAGCATTCGAAGGGATCTATTTGCATTCTATCTTGAATTACGACAGTTCAAAAGAATGGGTGCTTGGATCTGGTTATTGGTCGAATGACCGTGATGGAGAAAAAACAACATCAAGATATATTGACCTTAAAGATCCAAACAATAGGGCAGACTACATCATCCTCACATATCATTCCTACTACAATTCTATACTACCCCTAGCAGATGCAAAAGAGAGGAGAGCATTGGAAGTAATGGTTGTGAACGATACAGAGGTATACGATCAATTCCCAAATGCAGATGAC
>JAUWGG010000225.1 GCA_030606525.1 Methanobacteriota archaeon
TTCTGCTGATAGGGGATATCATCTCTCAAGGGATGAAAATACTCGATACCTACTAGTTCTTCACCTTTTACCCTTTCTATGATGGCATAAGAGTCGAAACCTGCAAGTTCTGCCAGCTCATCTACCCTTTCCTCTACGATGATATATACTTCCTTTCTATCCGCTTTTCTTGTTTTAACACGAGCATATGTAAAGTCTGGATGCACAGCAATGGCCAGGTTCGCAGGAATCGTCCATGGTGTGGTGGTCCAGATCAATATGTACTCGTCCCTTCTGCCTTTAATAGGGAATTTTACATATATGGATGGATCTTCCTCATCCCAATATTCGATTTCTGCTTCAGCAAGAGCTGTTTCACATCTTGGACACCATGAGAGAACCCTTTTGGCTTTTGTAAGGAGTTCTTTTTCATGGGCTTTTTTCAATGTCCACCATGCAGATCCAATATAACTTTCTTTTATGGTCAGATATGGATTGTCCCAATCCAACCATACGCCCAAACCTTTAAATTGTTCAGTCATTTTCTTTTGAAGCTCGAGTGAGAACTCCCTGCAGTTTGTAATAAATTTATCAATGCCCAATTTCTCTATTTCCTTCTTATTTTTGATCTTCAATTTACGTTCAACTTGCACTTCAATCGGCAGCCCGTGCATATCAAAACCGGCTTGGTCTCGAACATTGTAATTATGCATCCTTCGATATCTGACGATCATATCTTTGATTATTTTATTCCAGGCTGTGCCCAAATGGATCGCACCAGTGGTGTAGGGAGGGCCATCTACAAAATAATAGTCTTCTCCTTCCTTCCTCGATTCTTTAGCTCTCTCATATGCTTTGGTCTTATCCCAGAACTCTTGGATTCTCTTTTCCAATTTATTTGGATCATAACGTTTTTCGGCTTGCTTTATCATCGCAATCCCTCTATATCAAGAGGAGATTGGTTATAGCATTGGGATATAAAAATATTCTCATAGGCAAATAGGGCCGAGACCGGGAATCGAACCCGGTTCGAGGGATGTCCATAGCCATTTCAAGCTTCCACAGTCCCTCAGGATACCACTACCCCACCCCGGCCATTTGTTCGCTGTTGAATAGGATATACATACCCCCATATAGAATTTTTGCTCATAGCGAATTCATTCAATATATTCTCCAAACATTTATAATCTTCTCTAATAATCACCTCCTCATATGAAGCGCGATTTAATTTCTATACTCGATGTTAAAGACGATATACACAGCATTCTCACACAAGCAGTTGAGCTAAAAAAGCAGCAAAAACAAGGTAAAATGAATGAAATACTGAGAAATAAAACCTTGGCTTTGATCTTTGAGAAAAGCAGTACGAGGACAAGGATATCGTTCGAGGTAGGTATGACCCAACTAGGCGGTCAAGCCATGTATCTAAATGTACGGGATCTGCAGTTAGGTAGAGGGGAGACAATAGCTGACACAGCAAAAGTGCTCAGCAGATACGTTGACGGTGTCGTTTATAGAGCTTTTGAACATAAAAAAATGATTGAATTGGCTACGCATTCAACTATACCTGTGATCAATGGTCTGGACGATATGGAACATCCGTGCCAAGTTCTTGCTGATCTGCTTACAATAAAGGAATTCAAAGGAGACTTTAAGAGATTAAAAATAGCCTATGTAGGTGATGGGAATAACGTATGCAATTCTCTTTTATTGGGTGCAGCTATGGTCGGCATGAACATAGGCGCTGCTTGCCCTGAGAATTTTGAGCCCAATGCTGCTATTATAAAGAATGCGCAAAGAATTGCAGAGAAAAACGATTCTACAATTAAAATAGGACGAAGTGCAAAAAGCATTGTTAAAGATGCAGATATCATCTATACAGATGTTTGGGTTTCAATGGGTGATGAGAAAGAAAAGAAAATGAGGGAA
>JAUWGG010000235.1 GCA_030606525.1 Methanobacteriota archaeon
GGCCTGTGGAAACCCGTCATCAGCAAGGGAAAGATAAGAATGAGCTGCAACTGGACCGGAATAGATGTAACCTGCGTGTGGTACCACCAAACCCTTAATTTCGCGCTTTCCCTTCTTTAAACTGGGAAGTTTTTGGGGACCTAATGGACTGAGAAAACAGTCTCCAATCTGCTTGATCAATGCATCCTTATTACCTGAATAAAATTGCCCTGCTACGGCAGCATATCTCATTTTTCCCCCCATCTTCATAGGGTTATAAGCACATAAGATTTGCTATTATTATGAGATTGTCAAAAAGTTAGTGATTTCTGCACTCTATCAGGATTGAAGGATAATTGTAGGTGGGTGTTGGGTGGAGGGAGTTGCTAGAGTAGAAACTCCAATATCACTAAAAACTTGACAAACACTGTTCTTATAAAGGCGCCTCGAAATCTTCGATGGTCAGTTTGAACTCCTCATCACTTTTTATTTCCCCTCTCTCTTTCAAGATCTCTCTTGTAAGAAGCCAATACACCGTTGCTAATGCCCTACGACCTTTGTTGTTTGTTGGTATGATCAGATCTACATTGCTGGTCTCGTTATTAGCATCGCACAATGCTACTATCGGAATACATACATTCAACGCTTCTCTGAGCGCCTGCTTATCTGCAGAGGGGTCTGTTATCACAAGCACTTCTGGCTCTACGTACTCTGGTAAATTAGGATTGGTTAGTGTACCTGGCACAAAACGTCCTGCAAATACATGCACACCCAAAGTCTTGGCGAAGATCTTGGTAGGTTTTTGACCGTATTGTCTTGCAGATACGACCAATATCCTATCCGGATCAAATCCAGCAAGGAATTTAGATGTCATTCTTATTCGCTTATCTGTTTTTGTTACATCCAATACATATAAACCATCTGTTCGTACCTTAAAAATAAATGATTTCATATGCGCACTTTTTTGCTGAGTACCGATATGAACTCCAGATGTCAAGTAAAAATCCTCTGGTACCAACAATTTCTCTTTTTCTTCTTCCATGATCATTCACCTCTCCCTAGTTCATCCTCAATCCGAATCAATTCGTTGAGTTTTGCTATCCTCTCGCCGCCTACTGCCCCAGTTTTAATCCCGTAACAACCAAAAGCGACTGCTAAATGAGCGATGGTTTCATCTGTCGTTTCCCCGCTCCTATGTGATATGATGGTCTTATATCCATTTTCATGAGCCAGTTTAACTGTTTGAAGTGTGTCTGTAAGAGTGCCTATCTGATTTGGTTTTATTAGAATTGAGTTGGCACAGCCCTGCTCGATACCTTTTTTCAGTCTCTCTTTGTTAGTTACGAAAAGATCATCGCCAACAATCAAACATTTATTACCAATTCTCTTAGTTAATTTAGCATAACCTTCAAAATCATCTTCATGCAGTGGATCTTCAACCACATGTAATCCGAAATCGTTTACAAGAGCGACAACGAATTCAATCTGTTCTTCTTGATTTAAATTCTTTTCTTTATATATGTATCTATCATCCTTGAATAGTTCTGTAGCGGCAAAATCGAGAGATGGTTTGATGTCAAAATTTAATTCGGTTGAAATCTCATCACATGCTGAAGTCACAACCTCCATTGCTTCTTCATTGCTGATCTTGGCAACCCATGCACCCTCATCACCTTTCCCTATTGGCTCAT
>JAUWGG010000200.1 GCA_030606525.1 Methanobacteriota archaeon
TTATCGAACATCTTTGCCCAGATAGTATCTATATCCTTTACTTTAGCTTCGTTTAATCTTTTGTCACGGGATTCGATCGCGGTGATCATACCTCTATGCTCGTCAATGAACATTTCCTCATTAACTTGCAGAACTTCATCCTCATTCAACTCTATCTCCTTCCTCTGGGATTTATCCATCCAGCTTAGGATAACCCTGATCTTCTTTGTTTTTTCCCCTCGCAGAACTGCGTGATGGGTCATTCCACAATCAATACATTTCACTACACCTTCAAATGCTTTATTTTTTGCATTGAACTTTCCTTTGATAACTCTATGCAGCCTTTCCCCGCATCTTTCACAATTCAAATATAATGCACTCGGTACATCCATTGTATACACCCTCATTTCACTTCAAACATATCTCCATGCCCCGGGATTATAACATCTGCCAATTCTTTGATCTTCTTCATGCTCTCCATTGCCATTTTTGGATCTATGTTGATGTGTGGCGGCATCCAAGTTAGATAATTCTCATGGGTGGGGATGGCATCACCAACAACAGCATATATTTTGTCCTCTCTAACAAGTACTGATATCGAACCTAACGTATGTCCAGGTGTCCAGATTATCTTAACTTTTTTACTCACCTCATATTCATCTCGAACAGCAGTGAATTTACTTTTTTGCATCAATTCAACCTCATGGGCGATGAACTCGGCATTGACAAACAGATCATTATTTCCGCAGTGATCTGGATGAAGATGCGTATTTATCACGATATCTATGTCCTCTGGCTTAAGTTTTTCTTTTTTTAATCCATTTATTATTCCTTTATGCTCACCGATGGCACCAGTATCAACTATGATGTTCTTTTTATTTTTTATTAAAGTTACAGTGGAGCGAGCATCGTGAACTATGCCTAATTTATCTCGAATGATGATCCCAGGTTTAATTATTTTTATCATTATATTGCCTCAATATCTCAATTTGAACCCGCACCTGCACTTTATCTTTCTTCCGTTGGTTATTAACTTTTCGCCGCAGTTTGGGCATTTCACTCTAGAAAGAAAATGGCCCAGCCATACTTTCTTTACGTCCTCTTCTTCCTCCATTTTTGCCCTCTGAAGCATGTTCTTTAATTCGTAATCCGTGGCAAGCTTTTCAAGATTCTGGTAATTGATCTTATATCTTATTATCTTCTTTCCTTCTATTTTCATTATATATGGTGAAAGAAATATTCCACTTAAGAATCCTCCAAGATGCGCTATATGGGCGATATTGCTGCTGTGACTCATTGCCAATAATGTTTCCATACCGATGAGAAGTAATATTAGGATGTATGCAGGCATAGGCGGTGTTGGAATAAACATCAAGAACATCATTATCTTCTCTCTTGGATAAAGCCGAGCGAATGCACCCAATATCCCGCACACTGCACCAGACGCACCTATCAACAATGCTGGTGTGTTCAAGTTCATTAAAGCGAATGCAATTACAGCTATTATGCCTGTCAAAAAATAAGTGATCGAGAACCTTAACGTACCAATGCGCTCTTCAAGCATCGTGCCGATCATTATAAGGGCAAGCATGTTGAAGAGGATGTGCCAGAGACTGAGATGAATGTACATCGATGTTATTATAGTATAAAGATAAATGAATTGCCCTTGTGCTAAGTAGATTGGGTTAAACCCAAACTCCTGACTCACTAAAGAATCTATGGGCCAACCCAAACTAGGCGAGGTGAACATGCACAGTATGAATATGAAGAAATTAGCAAGCGCTATATTCAAACAAATATATGTTCTTTTAAAATAAGTATAGACCAAACTGCCAATGATTATCATTATAGCTATATACGATGCCCAATACATGTTAATCAAGTGTAATGGGTATACTTATTATAATTCTTTGCGCTCTAAAACCCCTTGCTTTAGCTGGAGAATGTGGTAACTGGGCAATGGCATGCCCGGAGGTTGTAAACGATTTCTGTTCACTTCATACAAACAACCTCAAAGGAATCTCCTCTTTTTAAGGAGGAGAGGATGTCAATACTCGTAGATATCTCCGACCTAAGATACCT
Organism: Methanobacteriota archaeon; assembly: GCA_030606525.1. Lineage (GTDB taxonomy): Archaea > Thermoplasmatota > Thermoplasmata > JAUWGG01 > JAUWGG01 > JAUWGG01. The sequence goes on from JAUWGG010000200.1 coordinate 2,062, forward strand.
CCGACCTGAGATATCTCCGACCAAATGACCCTGTATAAAATTAGAGTCTAAACTCTTAGAGTCTATACTCTATTTATTGAAAAAAAATGATTTTTAATATTTTCCAATCAAGAAAGGAATTTCCCCAAAAACCCAAATGTAAAGAAAACTCTTTTATA
>JAUWGG010000146.1 GCA_030606525.1 Methanobacteriota archaeon
CTTTTCTTTGCACTCTTCATCAGATCATATTTACTCGCTTCTCTTGTTTTCTTAACAGTACTTAAAATCCCTCCTCCTTTTTCGAGTATTTCCAGATAAGTAGCACCTTCGATCTTCAATGCCAACTCATCTTCACGTGAACCAGCAAAGATTATGTGGGTATGACAATCAACAAAACCCGGCATCACAGTTTTTCCAGAAGCATCGATAATCCTTGTTTTTTTATCCACTTCCACTTTCTTTTCAACTTCATTTGTTCTCCCAACTGCAATGATCTTATCCCCTCTAATCGCCAGACAGCCATCTCCGATTATTCCCAGTTCTTTCATCTGCTTTTTTATTCTCGGGGCCTTCGAACCAGCCAATGTTACAAGCTCACTCGCATTTTTGATCAACAGATCTGCTTTATCTAGCATATTCACCGATCTCCATTGTAAATTCTTTAATTTGAAAATATGATCAAATCAATTAGGATGATGTATTTGAAATGTTGCATTCATTTCAGTTCAACAATTCCCTTGTCAGCATCAATGATTATCTTATCTCCTGTTTTAAATTTATTTATCTTTATTCCATCTACACATGGTATGTTTGCCAAAATAACGCCTGTTGCCACGATCGTCTCCGTTTCCTCGTTAACGATCGCTTTGGGCGCCACCCCATTTATCTTCAGTCCATATATAACATATGAGCCGACCGTAGAACCCTTTCCGCAGGGAAAAACTAGGATCTTATCCTTGACGCATTTACCTTCGAGCTCATGCCCTTTTTCTATCACTATTCCCGTTTTTGCGTCTATTCCTCCATAGAATCCTATGGGTTCTTTTGAGACTATTGCCTCTCCTTCTGCTTTTCCCGGGCTAATCATTCTTCCTTTCATATCAACTGCCCCTTTACCAACTCATCGAGATTATTGAAAACAACTTTTTGTTTGCAAAAACCAGGTAGATAATTTGCCGCTTTACCAGAGTTAACGCCTGTGGTCTTGTATCCCATATCTGCTATAGGTGAAACGACCATGCAGGTATCGGCAACTATCTTGCCACCAGCTTTTTCTATTATCTTCGTGAATCCCATTCTATTGGCAGCTTCCTTCATCATCCTGGAAGTGCATATCCATATAGGTCTTTTCAACTGCTTCCCTTTCAATTTATCTGCTAGAGATGATATCTCTCTAAGAGATGCATGAGGACACCCAAGGATCACTATATCCGGTCTATCTCCCGTATTCAATTTATCATACGTCTCCTTTAATTCTTCATCTTCGACATCAATAATCTCAAGTCCTCTTGTGCTCATAAGCGATGCTTCAGGTGTTATTTTGTTTGCATGATATAAGGCAACGGCGCCAGAAGCAGCCATCGCAGCTCCCAAAGCTTTTAACTGATCAGTATTCGCTTCCTTGATCCCTTCGAAATAAGGAATTTTATTTTTAACTTGTTTTCCCACGAAATATCCTAAGGCACCAAAATCTGAGTTGGATTTCAGTTTTGCATTAACTTTTATGATCACATGCGGTCTCCTGTTCTCATCGAGATGCAGCCCATAGTTCGGCGTTACACCGCATAAAGCAGCAGCCAGTGCAGAAGGTCCCCCTTCCCTATTTGTTCTTGCGCCTATAACACTATTAGAAAAAGAAACAGCTGAGGATTCAGACCAAGCGATATGCTCTCCGAACCTTGGTAAATTGCCAGCTAAGTATGGCGTGCATGTTGATGTTACAACGATCCCCATTTCCCCGAATGCATTCATGACCCTTATCTGCTTTTCTGCGAAATCTTTTGGAAAGCGCAATTCCTTCCAATCTTCCATATCCATTCCAGCTGGATTCAGATAGGTCAAAACCTTAACCTTTGCACCCTTTTTTGCATAATCCTCCAGGAAATTTAAACCAGGATTACCAATCGATTTGAAGGATACGCCAGCCACTTGAACTGAACCTATGGGGATCATTTTATCTGCGCCATAAATATCCCCCAATCTAACTAACAATCTGAACATTCGTTCTAAAACCTCGCCTTTCTCGCCATCAACCATCTTTTCTTGTTCTTTTGTCAGATACATGTTATCACATCGATCATCTATGCACTTATGAATAATGAGTTTTCCGTCTTATCCTATTTTGAATATAAATATCTAACGGATGTGATATATCAGAAAAGGAATTCAACATCTCTTTAAGATCACGGAAGGTAGTAATAGTAAATGAAATATAGGGGATATATATTATAATATCATAGGTATTCAGATGTTAATAAAATTTGAGATCTATAATGACGGTGAGTACTGGTGCGCAAGAGGTATAGGTGAGGATATCTTCACCCAAGGGAAAACCCTCGACGAGCTTATGAAGAATGTAGGTGAGGCTGTATCTCTACATTTTGAGGGAGAAATCCCAGAGGATGAGGAAATTAGAATTCTATCGATTTCAGAGATAGAGGTTGGTAAGATTGCAAAAGTTACCAGTAGTTAGCGGAAAACAACTGATAAAGCTCATGACCCGTCTGGGATATGAGATTCTTAGACAGAAGGGAAGTCATGTCAGACTGCGGAAAGTGACAGAAATTGGGGAACATAACATCACCGTTCCTATGCACAATGCGTTAGCGAAGGGCACCTTAAATGATATTCTTTCCAAATTGAGTCTCTGGAATGCAATCCCAAAAGAAATACTTCTTAAAAAGCTAAGGAAGATGTGAAGGATTTAAAGAATAAAGATAATGGACTCTTCACCTTTTGAGATAAGTGTGTTCTAAATAATTACTATAAGTAATCTTCAACATTCAATTTTAACGGCAATGGTGGTTTCTTGAAATCCTTTGGATCGCGACCCCATGGTATTGTCAGATCGAAACCTATCTTGGTCGTTTCCCTTGTTTCAAGATTGGATGATGGATCTAATGATGATCCCTTCGCTTTTTCCTTGATTATCATATCCCTATCGCCTTGAAATCTTGTTGCCATTGCCCATTCTATTTCATTTGGCGCATGAATGTCTATGTCATCATCTACTACGTAGACATGCTTCATCGATTTATGCCCTTTAAAAGCCGCCTCTATAGCTTTTTTACCATCATCTTCATGCTTTTTTCTGATGCTCACTGCCCCATGCAGCCAAGAACAGCCTCCAGGAGTTATCAGAACATCTTTACAATCGCATACACGGTTAACCTCTCTAAATATTGTGGGCTCGCGGGGTAAACCCATCAAAATCTTGTGTTCCAGACCACC
>JAUWGG010000228.1 GCA_030606525.1 Methanobacteriota archaeon
GGAGTATGAAAATTTTAAATTCTGCAAGATTGATGTGGATCAGAATCCCCAGACGGCAATGCAATACCATATTGTCAGCATTCCAATGCAGATGTTTTTCAACGGTGGTGAGAAGGTAGATGAGATACTCGGGGCAGTTCCCGAGCATATGATTCGCTCAAAGGTTGAAGAAATCCTCAACAGATTTCCGGCTGATGAAAATGGAAGGCTCAAAGTTATCTTAAATTCTTGGATTGATCAAAACCAAAGGCATAGTGAAAAATTCAGAAAATGGACGGAGAAAATCGAGAATGATGGAAATTACAGCCATATCCTACAAGCAGTAAAAGAATTGAAAGAAGTAAATGAGCGTTTATATCAGGTCTCTATAGGTCTATAGGAAAACATATAAGTGTTCGTTTTTGAATCATCTTATATTGACTAATAAGTCGTTGTTTTGCATCCGCACGATCGTTAAAAAGAAGAAGTATGGCAGTTAATAAAGATAACATAAGAAAAATCTATGAACTCTTACCCCACATAAACTGTGGCCTTTGCGGGTATGGCAATTGTTGGAAATTCGCCAAGGCAGTGGCGGAGGGCAATGCATCGCCTTTTGGCTGTCGCCAAAATCCATGGGTAGGCTACAATATAAGCGAGATCATTGGGCTGAGAGTTCCGGTTTTTGGATACCAACAAAGATCCTATCAGCATTTTACCGGCCCAGGATTAGGGTCGATTTCCTCTTTGGAATTATTAAAAAAAGAGGTAGAGGAATCATCAAAAAGGATTGAGGGCATTTTGAATAGAATCGATAACTTAGCGAGAAATAAAGGCTAAACTATCACTGTTTTCTAATGAGCTGAAAATGGATAAATCATATTATGACCTGACCGGGATTGACAGTCTACTATGTTCTCCATTGTTTGTTGGCGAAAAATCAACTTTAAATACATAGGATACTGGCTGAAAACTCACCAAAGTTGTCATTCCGAGCGTAGCGAGAAATCTTATTGACTTGAAAATGCGCCAGTTTTAGATTTCTCCATTCGGTCGAAATGACATAAAAACCTATTCTCAGACAGCCTCATAGCATGGTGCGTTGGGAAAAAGCGAATGAATGATAAAAAAGAAACCCAGGGCAAGACAATCCAGGAAAGGATGGCTGAGGAAGAGCAAGTTCAAGAGAAGACAGACGCTCAAGGGAGAAGATGGAGAAAAGCATACTTTGGTGGCGGAGAACACTTCAAAAATTGGCTGGCCCAATGCAAAGAGTTAGGAGATGTTGAGGTGGAAGAGGTTGACTCCACAGGGTATAAATGTTTTGAGGAAGGTGGAGAAAAACTATATAGGATCTGGTTGAGGGTGGATGCAACAAAAGAAGATAACCTTTTTCGAGGTTGATTATGGAAAAAGAAGAGGAATTAAAAAAAGAGATCCGGGAGTTGGAGGAAAAACTGAAGGATCGGGAGGCATCCCTCCCTGCACACTCTGTCCGACCACAGCAGATGTTAGCCATCGAAGAGTTAGAAATAGCTCTCGAGGGAAAAAAGAAGGAACTTGAGAGAATGATAAAAACAGTTCCCTCAGTGGACTAGAAAATGTCAGTGATTATTGAAACCTTTAAACACGCCCTTATGATTACCAGCTTTGTCTTCGTAATGATGCTCATCATAGAATATGTTAATGTTCAGACCAAGGGAAGCTGGCAAAATTCATTACAGAAATCAAGATGGCTTCAGTATAGTTTATCTGCATTCCTTGGTGCTACACCTGGGTGTCTTGGCGCATTCACCGTTGTTGCCCTCTATACCCACAATATAGTAAGTTTTGGC
>JAUWGG010000159.1 GCA_030606525.1 Methanobacteriota archaeon
ATAATCCAATTCTTTTAACTGAAAATATGATTTTACCTGCTTTACGAAGGGATAAGGCACACATTACAGATTACTTAGAAGACAAAAGAATTAAAGGATCTTTGAAAGAAAATATGAAAGATTTCTACAGAGAGCATGTAAATAAAGTTGTAGATTGGGAATTAATAGAAAATACCGCTTGGTTCAGAGAAAATCTATTAAAAGCACTAAATAATGAGCATTCGGTCATTAGAAGGAACTTAACAAATTTGCCTAAAGGGAAATTAGATTTCCTGATCAATGAAATAGAAAAGAATAATATTCTAACTAGGGAATTGATCCTTAGAAGTATCTCAACTTGGTCCTCAAGGGACCAGAAAACTCTTTTGAATTTTGTTAATCTTATTTATCATATGTCTGGTGCGAGAGTTGTAAATTGTGAGAGTGCTTTACCTCAAGAGAGTTACATAGATTACTCTCTTACAGACTTCTCTAAGCATAGAGTAATGTTATCGGACACACAAGTGTTTTTGAAAATATTTTTCGAATTGGCTTTCGAAACTATTTATAAAAACACTCTCCCCGTTGAGTTACTTGATATATTATCGTTTGATGATATATATTACTTGAGAAAACCATTAGAGAATAGCTCATTCCGTAGAAAATACGATAAATTAATTCAAACGAGCGTTCAAATTATAAGAAATTCGGAGACTAACTCAGATGAGGCGGTATATGATATAGAAAAACCATTGGAACTTTTAGGACAGATTTCTAAGACATTTGAAGAGGTGTTCAAACAAGAATTACCAGAATTTCTGAAGAAAAAGCACAAGGAAACAACCAAGGAGTTGCGAAAAAGTACATTGTCATTGGGGTATGGTGTTGCTGGATTTGTCCCCTATGTTTCTATTATCGCCACACCTTTAAGCTTACTTCCAACATCGCGTGACTTTTTTGTAAATTTAAACCAATGTTTTAGAAGTAGAAAAGAAATGGGCGATTATGACTTATATTTAAAGAACAAAGAGAAGGCATTGCATCAAATGATCGAGAAATATCCTATATCCGAAAGGTCTACACTCTTAGATGCATTAGATTTACTGACTAACACAATCTCTGTAAGGATCAAGATATGATATTAAAAGTCATAGTGTCTATATCTTTATAATTAAACTAAAAGATTTGCCCACCTCCCAATCAAAAAATTTATAAAGATTGGATACCTGCGATAAAATGGGAATGAATATTAATTAAAAGGAGGGGGATAAAAAAGGAGGGATAAGATAAAAAATGGAGAAGAAAAACGAACGAAAAATTGGGATTGTTGTGATGGCCTTCATGGCATTATTGGTGACATCGGTATTTACAGTGCTTGCGATTGGTATTGTTGGTGTAAGCGCCAGTGGTCCAACTTATGTTAGTGGAATCATATCCTCTGATACTACCTGGACTGCTACAGATAGCCCGTATATTGTAACAGGAAATATTTTGGTTGAAGAAGGAGTAACTTTGACGATTGAGCCTGATGTGGTGGTTAAGTTCAACACAGGAAAGGCGATACAGATTGATGGTGAGCTTATTGCTCAGGGCACAGAAGCAGAACCAATTGTTTTCACCTCAAATAATCTCACTCCTGCCCTTGGGGATTGGATCAATATTCTGTTCGCTAACACGAGTGTTGATGCCACCTTTGATGAAGGCGGGAATTACATTAACGGGAGCATAATACAATACTGCACGGTGGAATATGGGGGCGGAAGCGATACGCCAGCGATAAAAGTTGTCTCTTCCTCGCTGTTCGTTGACCACTGCACCATTAAAGACAATGCTTGCAGCGGAATCTATGTTGGTGGAACTTTGGATAACAGAGGTTCAGCTAAGGTAACCAACAACACCATCTCCAATAACTCAGCAGGAGCGGGCAGTGGAATCCGTGCTGCTCGGTATAGCACGGTTACCCTCAGCGGCAACATCATCTCTGATAACTCAGCGGAGGGAGTGGGTGGTGGAATCTATGCTTACTATAGCACGGTTACCGTCATTGGCAACACAATCTCCAATAACTCAGCAATACGGGGTGGTGGAATCGATACTTTCTATGGTACGGTTACCATCACTGGCAACGCAATCTCCAATAATTCAGCAGAAGAGGGTGGTGGAATCTGTGCTTGGGATGGCACGGTTACCATCACTGGCAACACAATCTCCAATAATTCCGCAAAAGAAGGTGGTGGTATCGATGCTTGGTATAGCACGGTTACCATCACTGGCAACACAATCTCCAATAATTCAGCAAAAGAGGGCGGTGGAATCCGTGCTTGGGGTGACACAGTTACCATCAGCCATAACGAAATAACTGGCAACTTTGCTACTGAGGGTGAAGGCGGTGGCATCTGTATCTGTTATAGCCAACCAACAATTAACTACAACAATATTTATGACAACACTCCTTACGATGTCTACAATTTTAATTTGCAGGGCTCACCCAATGTTGATGCCACTCACAACTGGTGGGGAACCACCGATGAAGCTACAATTCAGGCACATATCTATGACTGGTTTGACGATGCCAGCTTGGGGATTGTGGACTACATTCCTTATCTAACGGAGCCCGTCACACCAGAGAACACACCTCCAATTGCGTCATTTACATATTCCCCGGAGAATCCCGTTGTCGCTCAAACGATAACATTCAATGCTTCTAATTCAACCGACCCAGATGGAAACATTACCTCTTACGAATGGGACTTCGGAGATGGAAATAACACAAATACAACAGCACCTATCACAACTTACTCTTACGCTTCAGCAGAAGCCTATAACGTAAATTTAACGGTAACAGATGATGAGGGGGCAACAAATTCAACTTCTAAGCTAATAACGGTTTCTGAATTAGAAGAAAATATTTTCGACACAGACTCACCAACCAATCCATACCCAAGCATCATGGGAAACCATACAGGCACAATCAAACCCAATC
>JAUWGG010000039.1 GCA_030606525.1 Methanobacteriota archaeon
GAATATATATTTCTGTTGTTCACTATTCTTGTGTCTCAGTGTTATATGGGAAAGTAATTCCTTTTTAGGGTGCAGGTTACCGTTCATTCCTCACTCGATTAAAGCAATAAAAGGAATGCAATTGCCACGAGTGGATATCTGGTTATGATGAACCATCTTGAGAGTTTCTGTGCATGGGTCTTTGCGCTAGCTTCAAGATCATCAGCATGCCTAATTCGATGAACTTCGATACTTGCAGCAAGAATCGTTATTATAGACACTATAGAAACTACAAGAGCGAGCCACTGATATACAGCAATATGTGACCAATTTATTCTTGATATAAGCACTGCAACACTCAGAAGTCCTGCTAACACGAATACAAATGCAACTTTTATTGATCTATCAAGCCCGAGAAGGTGCGCCCATGTGCATATCCCCTCGCTTCTATCTTCAGAATAATCCTCGCAGCTGTTGACTATAGTGAACCCCTCGTTCATCATCGCATAGCCAATCACGAAAATAACAAAAGACGGAAGGATTGGATCCCTTATGAGGAGGTAACCCGCAAAAAGCGGTACCATATATAGGCCAATGAATATGGGCAGCTGACTCATCCATCCTCTGCCCTTGATCCTGATCGGCTCAGCAGAATACGAAACTGCAAAAAACATTCCCACAACTGCAAGCAGGCCAGGTAATATCTTTCCTTCTGTAAGAAGGTATGCGATCAATGCCAATGCAGCTGCAAATTCGAACCCCAGGATGAACCTGATATTTTTCTTTCCGATCACATCAACAGCATCGCTCATGTATCTTTTGTACCTCCTGTCAACTTCGTAGTCGAAATAGGAGTTGATGTTGCAAGCGAACACTGCAAGTGTCAAATGCAGCAGCACGAACGCTAAAATGGGATAGTTAAAAAGCTCTTGAATTTCATTTGCAGCAAAGAGGAATCCCAGGACTGCATGGGAGGCGGTTGCAAGCAGTAGATTTCCCCTGCTGATCGCTATGAATGCTTTTATTTTAGATTCTTTGATCACGAGCAGATATAGTTAAGAAGTGATTTAAATCTTATAGGTGGATAATGATATCTCAGTGTTGATATCGAATAATTAATTGATGGTACAAATCATCCAAAAAGTTAATTTGCAAGACGCAATATCTCATCTCATGCACTTAGCTCCAAATAAAAAAAATCTCCTCATCACAGGAGCTACGGTCGTTGATGCATACTCTGAATATCAAGCAGATGTTCTTGTTGAGGATGGAACTATAAAACAGATAGGTGATATTGATGCTAATTCCCCAGTTGAAATTATAAACGCTTCCGCGCTCTACCTAACACCTGGTTTAATAGATTGTCATGTGCATTTAATTCTAAACGGTTCACCTAATATCGTTGATTACGTTCAAACCAAAAGCGACAGTGAGCTTACAGCTATTGCGACTGCCAACGCGATTCGTACACTTCAAAATGGTGTAACAACAGTCCGTGATATGGGCGGAAAGAACTTTATCGAACTCAAAGTGAGGGATGCCGTGAACAGCAGCGCAATACCCGGTCCAAGAATCCTTGCTAGTGGAAAGATGATCACGTCGATAGGTGGGCATGTTAGATATATAGGACGTGAAGCGCATGGTGCCGAGGACTGCAGGAGAGCTGTGAGAGAACAGATTGAAAATGGGGCAGACTTCATTAAAGTGATGGCGACAGGTGGACTTTTGACTGAGGATGTGGAGCATGAGGGTATTGAACTTACTGCAGAGGAACTTGCTGCTGCAGTTGATGAAGCGAAAAAATATGAAATGAAAAGTGCAGCGCATGCGCACGGACTTGCAGGGATAAAGAACGCTATCAATGCCGGTGTGGATTCAATTGAACATGGAAGTTTTGCGAACAAAGAAGCGGTTGAAAGAATGACAGCATCCGGCATATTCTGGATTCCAACGCTGAAATCCTTACGCGATATTTTGGATGACGATATAGGAAGCAACCTTTCAAAAGATTGCAGGCAGAGAGCGCGCTCATCACTAAATGCGGTCAGGAAAGCGTTGAAGTATTGCACAAAGAATACAAAAATCGCTTGCGGTACAGATGCTGGCACCCCCTACAATTATCATGGCGAAAATTCAATCGAGCTCGAGCTCTTAGTTGAGTACGGGCTCGATACACACCAGGCATTTGAAAGCGCAACCACGACCGCAGCAAATCTGCTTGGATTGGGGTCAAGAATAGGATTGGTGAGGGAAGGGTATGACGCAGACCTTCTCCTGTTGAGGAAAAACCCGTTAGATGATATCAGATCATTCAGAAAAAGTCTTGTTGAGGTTATTAGAAGCGGTTCTCCTCTCCTAAAGAATAAGATCTATTGACCCCTGAATGATTGACTTTCCTTTAACAACAGATAGTTGCAGAGATAACATGGCTCCTCTACTGACTGTCCACTTGATGTTTTAACAGGGATCCCTTTCCGCCATTGGCGAAACACCTCATCATTCAACCAAATTTCTTGAATATCATTTTCTATCACATTCATTTTACTTGCTGTTTCTGTCGATGCAAACTGGTTGCAGGGTGTCAGCCGTCCGTCTGTTTTGAGGGCACATACTGTTGTACCTGCAGGACACAAGAAATACTTATCCTTTAAAAAATACTCGTAGGGGTTTGAATGAAGGATTGGGACCTCAAAATTTATATCAGGATACCTCTCGATCAATTCTTCCATGAGCGTTCTGAAATTAGTCAACGATGAATCGTGAAGCTTTACTTTTGCTGCCCCAGCACCTGATGGCAGCGCAAGAACGAATCTTGCATATGTCAGCTGTCCTTTAATCTCCTTCTGAATCGTCATCAGATCTGCTACAAGCTTCTCGATGCTTGAAAAAGTGCGTTCAGTGACCACGGTGTTTGTACTGATGTTAATATCGCTGCCAACCTTCAATATATTTTCCCTCATTTTAGCATATCCTCCATCAATCCCAATGGTTCTGTCATGGTATTCACCGAATCCGTGAACGCTCACCTGGATCAGGTCAACTTGCGTTCTGATGAGTTCTTTCAGATCTATCTTCGGTAGAAAGTTCGTTATCAAAGTATCAAAAACCTCATCGCAGCGATAGGATAATAGCTCAAATAGCTGTGGATGAAGGGTTGGCTCACCACCTGAGTATCCCAGTTTGACCCCATTCCTTGCTGCAAAATCCTTTATCTTAAAAACTATTTCTGGCTGCAGTTTCATACCCGCATCACTCTGTGGGGAATCGCTGTAGCAGAACCAGCATGCTGCATTGCAGTAGTTCACAAGCTGGATGCTTATCTGCGTGGGTGTGTAGGAGAAGAGCTTCCATTTGTTATTCAATATAAGTTCATAACAGTTTTCAAAATCTTTGGCACGATGCTTGACTGCAGACAACACTTCATCCCAATCGAATCCGCGCACCGTTATCATTTTTTTGAGTTCAGAAGCATTAGGACCTTCAGCATCGGTGTTTTCAAGGAGAATCTGAACAGCATCCCTATTGAGGTACGCTCGATGGAGCTTTCTCTCGCTACTTATTTTCGAAAGAACTGCGCCATAGGATGTAGGCGTAATGTAGTGGCGCTCAACAGGTGAGGAACTGTTGTACAAAACAATCAAACTCTATTTCCTATACTGCTACCAATCCATACCACAAGTGATGTATGAACCCTTCTTCTTGTTCTCTTGATGTGCCTTTGTTTTAACTTCCTCATAGGTTTCAACTATCAACTTCCGCGATTTATTTCTCTTTTGCGTCATAGAATCACTCCATATAATGATATGACAACGTTTTATTTTAACCTTTCGCTTTTAATGTTCACTCTTTCAAGATCCATTTTACGGATCGGGATGAAACATCTCTTTAAAAAATCATTTCTTCTTTTTCAACTTATATAGCAGCATTTTATTCCATTCTATCTCGTGTTTAAGTCCCTTTCGCTGCAGGAGCTTACTGATGATCTGGGTTATCCTCCAAACATCGTCATTTTCATGCAGACTGTATATATAAAAAGTTATATGTTCTTTTGTCAGAGGGAATATCAAGCGCATGCGCCCCATCCTGTTATAACCTTCCGGCTTCCTGTTCTTCTCCAGGTACATTAGATTTTCTTTTAAGAGCATGTTCATGTATTCCTCCTCTTCAGGAACTTGATCGCTCTCTCGAAGGAACTTTAAAAATAGTTCACTATAAACAGGTGCTAGATCCTTGAACTGCACTTTTTCATCAAATATAATATGTCCGCTTCTCACTTGCATGCCATTTCTCATACGATTTACATTATTTAAAGATTGTGTGGGAAAAACCACAATATTAATTTATACAATAACGATTTACTGATGTATGTTGAGCGCTTTAACGGTCGGGTCATCAGATTGCTCCGGAGGGGCGGGTATTCAAGCAGATCTAAAGACATTTTCCTCTTTAGGAATTCATGGATGCAGTGTGATCGTTTGCTCTACAGCACAAAATACTCAAGGTGTATACTCAATTCATCAACACCCATTGGAGTTCATTGATGAGCAGTTCAATGCTGTATTTTCTGACATCAACATAAAAGCTGCAAAGACCGGTATGCTTTATTCTAAAGAAATAGTAACGCTTGTTGCTGAAAGGTTGAGCGAGGTGACAATTCCATTGGTCGTTGACCCAGTTATGATCGCGACCGTTGGCGCATCCTTACATAAAGAAGACCTTTTAGAATCATTGATCAAGGATATATTTCCTCTTGCCACTGTTGTCACACCAAATATTCATGAGGCATCTGTTATAATTAGTTCTGAAATAAAAAATTTAAAGGACATTGAGAATGCTTGCAGAGAGATCTATGAACTTGGATGCGGGAATGTTTTAATTAAAGGAGGGCATCTTGAGGGCAAGGAAGCAATTGATTTTCTTTATGATGGTAAAAAAATAAGAAGGTTCCATGGTGAACGCTTTGCAAAAGAAGTACACGGCACAGGCTGTACTTTTTCATCCTTTATCACAGGGTTCTTGGCAAAGGGATATGAATTGAAGGATGCGGTTGAGAAGAGCAAAGAATGCATCTCAAGTTCAATCAAATTCAGCTGTAAAATAGGTAAAGGCGTTGAGGTCGTAAATCCCTTAACCCACTTTATTAATGCGGAGGAAAAGTACAGAGTATTAAAAGAATTAAAAAATGAAAGTGAAGAGCTGAAAAGATCATTGCCATTGGGATTTGTACCGGAAGTAGGTATCAATTTTGGATATGCACTGCCTTTTGCCTCTTCTTCAAGGGAAATTTGTGCATTGGAAGGCAGGATCTTGAAGGTCAAGAATGCGATCCACAGTTATGGTGGTGTAGATTATAACACATCTAAACATATTGCAGCAGTTATACTCGCTGCCATGCATTTTGATAAGGAAATGCGCTGTGCTCTTAATATTAAATATTCAGAAGAAATCTTGGGTTCATGCAGGCAAAATTTAACCATAGGCTCTTTCGATAGGGGGAAAGAACCAAAAGACGTGTCAACGATGGAGTGGGGTACAAAGGAGGCAATAGCTCAATTAGGTAAGGTTCCAGACGTCATTTATGATTTGGGCTGCGTGGGTAAAGAACCGATGATAAGGATCATCGGTAAAAATCCAAAGGATGTGTTGAGAAAATTAACGATCATCATTGGGGGTTTAAAATGAAAATAGGGATGTTCACCGATACATATCTGCCAACTGTTGATGGTGTTGTCAACTCCATTCTTAGGACAAAAAAAGAGCTGAATGAACTTGGACATGAGGTGTTCACGTTTGCACCAGATCATCCCAAAAAAATAGAAGAGAAGAATACATTCTATTTTAGGGCAAAAGGATATAGAGCTTATCCAGGTTACAGAATGGCCTTCCTCCCTTCAAGGAAAAAAAACATTTTGATAAAAAAAGCTGATATTGATATACTGCATGCACATGGAATAGCTTTTATGGGGTTAAAAGCAATGTTCTCAGCCAAAGAACTTGAAAAACCCCTTATCCTCACCTTTCATACGATGGTTACAGAAGCAACTCATTATATTCCAATTCATTTAAAAACTGATTTTTTGGTAAAAATGGGAAAGATATACCTTTGTCAGTTTCTCCGCAGGTGCGACTGCATCATTGTACCTACGAAAGCCATATTGGATGATTTAGAGAATTTCTGTCCGAATATGAAGCGGATAAGAGTTGCTCCTACCGGCATAGATAACTCCAGATTCAATCCTGATATCGATGGCAGCGGGATAAGACAGGAATTGGGATTGGAGGAGAACGAGATCATATTACATGTTGGTAGATTGGCTAGAGAAAAGAATCTCGAGCTTCTGTTCAATGCATTTCCCTATGTTAAGAAGAAAAAGCAGCGAGCAAAGCTCCTTGTAGTGGGTGATGGCCCAGCTAAAGAATATTATATGGAACTAGCTGTAAAAATGAATATATCGGAAGATGTAATATTTTGCGGATTCGTTCCAGATGATAAACTGCCCCAGTATTACGCCTGCTCGGATGCATTTGCAATCGCTTCAAAATTTGAAACACAAGGTTTGGTGATTCTTGAGGCAATGGCATGCGGGAAACCTGTAGCTGGCATAAATTATAGGGCTGTTCCAGACTTGATCAAGGACAAGAAAAATGGCTTTCTGTTCGATGAGGATGACCCAACGAATTGTGCAAATGCGGTCATTGAATGTTTAGAATGCAACAGAGACATCAAAAGAAATGCACGCAAAACAGCTGAGCTTTACTCTATGGAGACTTGTACTAAAAAATTGATCGATGTGTACGAAGAGACATTGAACTCACACAAATCTAGGTGATCTTACTGATTGCGATGAGCATCGTCAAATAGTTCCCTATAAAAATCTGATGTTTTTGCAGTGATCAGATCCCAATCAAATTTCTTCAAAGCTGTTTCTCTGCTTTCCCTTCTCATATTCTTTCTGAGGGTATGATCATCCAGCATTATCCTGAGCTTCTCGATCAATTCTTCATCATTCCTTTTCTTAAAGATAAAGCCATTCTTCCCATTTTCTACTATCTCGGGATTTCCACCAGCATCACTCGCTAACAATGGCGCACCGCATGACAAAGCCTCTAAAAGCGCGATTGGCAGCACTTCCCAGAGAGATGGCAGTACAAAAACATCAGCTGACGAATAAAGATTTGGCATTAGTTCTTCATCGATGAATCCCGGGAAGATTATCTCTTTGTTCAAATCCATCTTCTTGACCTTTTTTATCAGTCGAGGTTTCATCTTTCCTTTGCCCACGATCAATAATTTTGTGCTGGGATATTCTTTCAATATGCGGGGCATAGCATCTATCAGATGATCGAGGCCCTTCTGCTCGATTATTCTACCAACGAAGAGCAATAGGTTATCGCAGCCTTCGTACTGTTCCTTGAATACACGCTCAGTAGGTTTGAACACTCCCGTATCCACTCCATTGTGAATAACCACTATCTTATCCTTATCCAATCCATATTTTGAAATATCTTCCCTTACAGCAGAACTGACAGCGATTATCCTATCTACTTTCTTGAGCAATTTTTTTCCATATGCAATATCAAAACTCGTTCCCAATACAGTTACCAAAGGGCTTATTCCAACAGGTCTCCCATTGTGCAGAGTTAAGGTAACCAACTTCCCTTTCCGATTTGCATATTTTACCACATACCCAAAATCAGGGAACCATCTCCCATGCAGATTGAAGACATCAAAATCAATTTCCTTATCCAATTTCTCAA
>JAUWGG010000212.1 GCA_030606525.1 Methanobacteriota archaeon
GGGGTCTTTGGCGCAAATTCTGTGCTATTTGCATTCTTCAAACCTATCACATTTCTACAGAATTCGATAGTTACCAATTGGAACCCTAAACATACTCCTAAGAATGGAATTTTATTCTCTCGAGCGTATTTAGCAGTAAGGATCTTCCCTTCGATCCCTCTTTCTCCAAATCCTCCAGGGATGATGATGCCATTTACATCTTTCAAATATTTTTCAGGATCATATTTTTCTATATCCTCACTTTCTACCCACACGATGTTAACCTTTGCATCTGCATTCGCACCTGCATGATGGAAAGCTTCTATATGACTGATGTATGAATCAGCTAAGTGTGTATATTTTCCAACAACTGCAATATCCACTTCCTTTTTTGGATTCATTAATCTATCAAGGAAAAGTTTCCATTTCCGCATGTCTTTCTCTTTAGATTCGATACCCAATCGCTTCAGTAAATAATCGGTCAAACCCTGCTCTTCAAACAATAAAGGTATTTGATAGATTGATGCTGTATCAGGTGCACTGATCACAGCTTCCAGTGGGACGTCGCAAAATAACGATATCTTCTTCTTTATCTCGTATTCTAAGGGCCTTTCACCTCGAGCTACGATAAAATCTGGCTGTATCCCTATTGCTCTTAATTCTTTTACAGAGTGCTGTGTAGGCTTTGTTTTTTGTTCTCCAACAACGCTTATGACCGGCACAAGAGTGGTATGTACGAAAACGCAATTTTCTTTATTACCCACTTCTCTATGAAGCTGCCGCACAGCTTCCAGGAAAGGCATTGATTCAATATCTCCAACAGTTCCACCCAGCTCGATAAGGGCAATATCGATATTCGAGTTCTCCGCAACATCTTTTATCATCCTTTTGATCTCATTGGTTATATGGGGGATGATCTGCACAGTTTTACCCAGGTATTCACCTTTTCGTTCCTTCTCGATCACCGATAGATACACTTTACCAGTTGTGATGTTATGATCGCTTGTCAAATTTTCATCCAAAAAACGCTCATAATTCCCTAGATCTAAATCTACTTCACCGCCATCCTCCAACACGAACACTTCACCATGCTGGAATGGGTTCATCGTTCCTGCATCACAATTCAGGTAAGGATCGATCTTGATGATTGTTACATTAAAACCCTTTGCCTTCAACAATCTTCCTATGGAAGATACTGTTATACCTTTCCCCAAACCAGACAAAACTCCGCCCGTGACTATTATATATTTCATCCCTCTCACGGGAACGACAGATATAATTTAAATGATTTAAATGTTTGGATTAAGGAAGGTGTGAAGCAAGTATAGATTGCTTTTACTCTTTCCCTTCCCTATTCTTCTTCCTCAACTTCTTCCTCTGCCTCTTCTGCTTCCTCGACTTCCTCTGCCTCTTCTGCTTCTACTGGTGTTCCCTTCTTCTTTAAAACTATCACTGCAATCAATATGATGAGTATTATGATTATCAGCAGAATAAGCCACCAGTAGTCACCCAATATATCAGTTGTTGGGGGTGATATTAAGGGCAATGTCGCATCAGTTGTTGTAGTTTGATCTACTGTAACCTCCACATCAAGTATCCATTTGATATCATACCCGCTCTTCTCAATCTTGATGTCATATGTACCAGGTGCTACATCGACTGAGTATGCACCATTGCTATCTGTAATCGTTGAACCCACGGGATTGGTTGTTGTACCACTCTCATATATCGTAACAGTTGCGCCTCCAATTGGATTGCCATCTTCGTCCTCAACAGTTCCAGAGATTGTTCCTTGAGGAAGATTGTCAATTGAGCTCGCACTTGCTTCAGCAGAATAACCAGATTCATTTGGTACCTCATCGCTTGCTGTTACGACATAATAGTATGTGACACCATCGGTTGTTGTGCTGTCTGTGTATTCACTGACAGTTGTCTCAGCCAACCATGTGTAAGGACCTCCACTGGTTGTTGATCTATACACATCATAATGATTGAGATCGGTCTCAGTATTATCATTCCAATTGAGATCTATTGCACCACCCTCATCATTTGGATGATCTGATGCAGTTAATCCAGTTGGTGC
>JAUWGG010000075.1 GCA_030606525.1 Methanobacteriota archaeon
CAGTAGTCGATCTATTACCTGAACAGAGAGAAATAAATGAGAAAGGAGCAACGATGAGGTTGGGTTCCCATCCTGTCTTAATAAAAAGAGATTCCATCGCATATGAATTGTATAAGAAAGAGAACATATTTGAGAGGCATAGACACCGCTATGAGATCAATCCTGAATTCATCGATAAGATAGAGAAATATGGATTGCATTATACAGGAAGATCCCCAGACAACAGGAGAATGGAGATTCTAGAACTAAAAGAGCATCCATTTTTCATAGCATCGCAATTCCATCCCGAGTTCAAATCAAGACCGAATGAACCATCGAGACTCCACCTTGGATTGGTTAAAGCAGCTATCAATCATAAAAACCAATAATTATTTATCCTTTAAACCTTCTTATCTCTTCACATGTCCAAGGATTACGATTACAAAGAATTATTACATCGCGCTAGGGAGACCCTGCCTGAAACGATTCATGATCGCGAACGATTTGAGATCCCTGACGTTGATGTTCTCATTGAAGGAAAGAACACCGTCTTTAGAAATTTTGCGGAGATCGCAGAGGTGATAAACAGAGAAGGAAACCAATTTTTAGCGTATCTATTAGGAGAATTGGGAAGAGCAGGTGTTATAGACGGTAGAAGAGTAATATTCAAAGGAAGGGTGGCTGGAAGTTTAATCGAGGAGCGTATTAAGAGCTTTGTGAACGATTATGTTCTATGTTCTGAATGCGGTCGACCGGATACCCGCTTAGTAAAAGAAGGCAGGATCATGATTTTGGTATGTGATGCCTGCGGTGCTCATAGGCCTGTAAGAGTGCGGAAAGGAAGGATGAGGGAGAAGGAGCTGCGAGAAGGGGAAGTATATGAGCTGATGATCGAAGATGTAGGTAGGAAGGGCGACGGAATCGCAAAAGTGGGAGGATACATCATTTATGTTGCAGGAACAACGAAAGGGACGACCGTAAAAGTTCTTATCCAGAAGATCAGAGGTACGGTCGCATTTGGTACCATTGCAAGAGAATGAGAAGTGATCTTAATGTACAAGAAGCAACCAGTCATAATCCTTGCTTGTTTATTCATTTTGGTACAACTGGTGGCAATAATGCTCGCGATCCCATTCAAAGCAGAGGGTTTTCAAGCATTTTCAAATCCCCAGGATCCTTTAAATCCCATTTTATACTTCATTTTCATTTTGATATTCACTTTTGCAATTCTCATGATAGTGAAGTATAAGAAACAGAATATAATTCGATACATGATCTTAGGAGCTATAACTATAACGATGTTCTATGTGTTCTTGCTGCCCTTATGGTACGCACTTTTCTTTTTAACTTCGATGAGGGATGTGATCGCGATCGTATCCTCCTTCGGTTTAGCTATTGGATTAACCTTTGTGCTGTATAAGTATCCTGAATGGTATGTGGTCGATTTTGTAGGTGTAATAGTTGCTGTTGGTGCAACAGCCATATTGGGTATCTCCTTGGCCTTGCTCCCGGCACTAATCCTACTCATCGCTTTAGCGGTATATGACGCTATTTCCGTTTACAAAACAAAGCATATGATCACACTCGCTGACAGCGTCACAGAATTAAAGTTGCCAGTCTTGCTCGTGATACCGAAGACCTCATCATATTCCTTCATTAAGCAAAAGGGATTGAAAGATGAGTTGAAGAAGGAGGAAAGGGATGCGATGTTCATGGGTCTGGGCGATCTGGTGATACCAGGTGTCTTGATCGTTTCCACATTCACCTTTCTTTCGCCTAATGAAGTTTTACCTGGCATATATACTAATTTCTTGGTATCGATTTCCACCTTGTTAGGTTCTTTAATTGGTTTTTTCATTTTGATGAGATATGTATCAAAGGGAAAACCTCAAGCTGGATTGCCATTATTGAATTTAGGGGCAATAGTAGGTTATCTTATATCGTATGTCATTCTTTACCAAAACCTAACATTTGGAATAAATTTGAACTGGTGATGGTCTGAGATTGTTGGTTGTCAGCGATATTCATGGTTCTAAAAACAGTTTAGAGATGATCTTGAAAAGGATCGTTGAGCATAAGTCGGATCTAGTTGTGATTTGCGGGGATATAACTCATTTTGGACCAGCATCATGGGCAAAGAATTTTTTAGATGAAATTCCAATAAGAACATTAGCTGTACCTGGAAATTGTGATCCCATTGATACGATGACTGCAATCGTGGAAAGCAAGGCAGCAGCGCTTCATGCCAAAAAGGTTGAAATAGCGGGGTATAAGTTCATCGGTTTTGGAGGTTCAAATAGAACACCTTTCAACACTCCATTCGAATTTTCGGAGAAGGAGATATTTGATTCGTTGGATCCAATAATGGAAGAAAAAGCGATTCTTGTCGCTCATGCACCACCGTATGGGCATGTTGACTATCACCGGATCAAAGGACATCTTGGAAGCAAGAGCATAGCAAAGATCGTTCACAAATACAAGCCCATTTTAGTATTATCAGGGCATATTCATGAAGCTAGAGGAGTGGAATATGGCAGCACGGTATTTGTGAACCCTGGAGCAGCAATGTTCAATTATGCAGCTGCGGTCACTTTGAGTGACGAGATAAAGGTTGAGCTGTTAGAGTAAGCATGGATCCAATTTATATGATGCACACAAAACTTTTTATATGGAAGGGTTGATTAGTAAACAAGGAGAACGAATATGGCTCTATGGCAAGGAAAATCAAGAAGGAAAAAAACTGGTGGTAGATTACGTAGATTCAGAAAAAAACGAAAATTCGAGATCGGAACGGAAACGCAGCACGCTGTTATTGGCGAGCCAAGAACGAAAAAATATCGTATAAAAGGAGGAGGACAGAAGATTAAAGTAAGGAGTGCTAACTTCGTTAATGTCCTTGATCCAAATACTAATAGGGTAAAGCATGTCAAGATTATCACAGTGAAATCCAATCCTGCCAATCCACATTACGTGCAGCGAAATATAATAACAAAAGGTGCGACCATTCAGACAGAATTGGGCATTGCAAGAATCACTTCCCGCCCCGGTCAAGATGGAGTGGTGAACGCCGTATTAATAGAATAATTCGTGATTTTTATGCCTGCTGATAGAGATAGGATAGTTCTTTGGCCAACTTATTTTGATGCTGATTGTACGAGACGTAAGGGACGAAAAGTACCCAAAAAAATGGCTGTCAAATCTCCCAATGTAGAGGATATCGCATCCGCTGTCAAATCTCTAGGTTTGCACTTTGAGGTGGAGAAAGATAAATCTTATCCAACTTTCTGGTGGAAAAAGGAAGGCAGAGTTCTGGTTGAGAAAAAGAATTCAAAATCTAAGCTAATTAGAGAGATCGCAGCAAAGATGGGTAAGTAATATGAAGCGGTTTTTATCTAATCATCGGTCCTGCGGAGTTTCTACTTCCTCAACGATCTTTTTACCAGAAGAAACACTGTCTATCGAGTGAATCACTGCACCACAATCTGTGATCGTCTTCTTAATCTTTCCAAAATCTATATTATTTCCCTCGATAGTGATCTTGATGCTCTCTGTAGCTTGATCTACCTCATCCAGAGAGCAGTTCACGCCTATCACACCACTTAGACTGCTCAATCTTTCTGCCAACTCTAGCAACGAAGGATTATGTGGTTTTAACACGTCCAATACTAAACGTTTTATTTCGCCCAATTTATTTTCCCCGATAATGTATATAGTAGATTAGTGTGGTAGTAAATAAATCTTTCTCCCATCCAACCTTCTATCCAACCTTCTATCCAGCTTTTTTCATTTTTAAAATAAAAAATAAAAAGAGGAGGAAATAATCCTTATTCTTTGCGCTCTAAAACCCCTTGCTTTAGCTGGAGAATGTCCGCTCTTTGAATACTTTTAGTTACCCCTCCCATATACACTTAAATACCTCCTTCAATGTATTGTTCTTTAGTATGAAATGAACAAAAATCGTTCACAACCTCAATAGAATCTCCTCTTTTTAAGGAGGAGAGGATGTCAATCAGTTAACGAACTATTGAAATACCTATACCTCTTGCATTATATTCTTGGGAAATATCACAGATCTCCAGCGTTTTAACTGGAGAATTCAAATAATTGCTTGATGTAATGCCAGTCATAATTGTCATTACCTTCATTATCCCTTCATACTCAGGATCTGTCCTTGTTCCAAAGATCACATTCGCATTTATGTCCAATGGAGCGGTAATCCCCTCAACTACCTGGTTTATTGTTCTCAATTTTAAAGAAGGTCCAGAAGTAATATGGACCAATGCTCCCGTAGCACCCGTATAATCAACATCCAGCAAAGGATTGTCCAAGGTTTCAGCTATAACTTTCTCAGGTTCTCGCGATGAATTCTCACCATAAAGCATCGTTGATGTACCACCTCCAGATACTATTGTTTTCAAATCCGCAAAATCTATATTGATCAACGAAGGTTTTGTTATGGTTTCCGTTACACCTTTTATCACTTCCGATATCAGTTGATCCATCACGCTGAATGCTTGTTCAATCGGCAAATCAGGCACCATTTGCAATAATCGATTGTTATCCAATACTATCACGCTGTCCGCACATTTCTTTAGTTTTTCTAAACCGTATTCAGCCCTTTCCTGCCGTCCCCGCTCCGCCATGAAGGGCATTGTTGCTATCGCTATCACTATCGATCCTTGATTTTTGGCTAAATCCGCGATAATTGGTGTTGCTCCCGTCCCAGTACCTCCTCCCATTCCAACGGTAATGAACGTTAGATCTGCACCAGCTACCAGCCTTCTTATTTCATCTTCCGCTCTGAGAGCACACTGCTCGCCTATTTCAGGCAGACCACCAGCACTTAAACCACGAGTGATACTTCTTCCTATAAGCAGACGCTTATCAGCTTTGATTCTATCTAGGTGTCTTTTATCTGTATTGATCGCTATCGTCTCAGCCCCCTGAACACCTATTCTCTGCAGTCTATCGATGGAGTTATTGCCAGCTCCACCGCAGCCTATCACCCTGATCTTCAGTTCCCTAGTGAATACTTCTTCTAAAGAAAAATTCGCCGCGTCATTAACTAAATGTTCCACACTCATATCTACCACATCTTTCCACATATTTTAGCACTCTCAAGAGATTCCAACCTCATTTGCGATAACTGCAACTAGTGCTAAAGCATCCCTTTACTGTAGGATAAATCCTACATCCCTTCTACCAGGTTTTAGCTATTTTTGTATTTTTAAATTCTTTAGGCTATTCTCGATTTTTCGATCGAATAACTTCAGAGACTCTCCTTCTTAGATATTCTCTAACAGCATTTCTTATCGCGTCATCTATCGATATAGAATCGCCGCTTCTCACCAACTCTTCCAGTCCGATCACATTTCCTTTTGGCAGTTCGATGGTCATCTTTCGTATATGATTGGGTATGAATTGGGATTCAACGAAATCGTTGATCGCAGCTCTAATCGCATCAGACATCGTGGAATACTCACCCTTTTTCACCAGTTCCTGGAGAGCGCTTAGTCTTTCTGAAGGTATTCTAATGGTTATTCTTTGCGATTCAGACACCATACCGTTCACCTAGTATCAGTTTGTTTATGTCTGACAAATACGTAATATCGTCAGACAACTGTCAGGTATATGTATTTGTGAATATATAAACATTGCGGTGACGGTCCTTCAGCATCCTAAAAAGATCAATATCTTTCATATTTTATGCCAAATTCTGGGTAACTTACTCCCTTACCTTTTCTGACCTCACCAACAACTTTAGCTTCAATATCGTTTTTTATGAATTGCAATACCTCATCTACTGCATTTTCATCTACTATCAAACTGAGTCCCATCCCCATGTTGAAGGTCTGATACATTTCTTCAGTGCTGACC
>JAUWGG010000035.1 GCA_030606525.1 Methanobacteriota archaeon
CTTCGATATAATGATCATATTTGAACGTTGCATTTAGAGATAGCCCAGTGTAATTTCGAGTTCCCATGAACTCAGAATGCGTCACAACCCGTTCGTTCCCATTGTCAACGTTCACATGATACCAGGGTACATCTTTTATTTCAACCTCTTCTAAATTAATTGTTATGTGAAATCTCAATTCTATTCTCTCAACTACTCCGTCTTCTGGAGTGCCTTTGCGCAGCATAAAATCTCCCAGAACCATGTCGTAAGAACAGTTTGAGATTCCAAGAGTGAAATCCACCCACATCGTCTTTCCATCTTGTGAAGTCTCGTTTGTCAAATCGGTCATTGTCCAAGATTGATTTAGAGAGAGCCATTTATATGGGATCTCCATGAATTCCGGTTCCACCATATTTATAATGTTATGTCTGAGATCAAATAACCCATTATCGTTTGCATCATTGAACTCATACATGAACATGAACTTCTGTGCAAAAATGGTTCTTATCGGTATGCCTCTTTTCTCTATGAAGTTGTCCTGGTTGTCATATATCTCAGCTCCACCCAGATAGCGTGTGTATTCCGATACGATGATGATATTGTTTTCATTCGTTTCATTCCCATAGATAACCGTGAATTTCGCATCCCTCATGCTTACCGCGATGTAGTCTCCACCGCCAAAAGCTTCTGTGCTTCCTGTTTCCAACTTCGCTGCATCATTAATATTTTCATTCTCTGCATATGCCATACCTGCGGTGCTTAACATGCTAAAAAGAAATGCGCATGTTATCACGCCTACCAGCAATTTTTTCGATATTTTCATCATTTTTTCACTCTCCCTCATAGCAGGACAATGTGCTTTGCCCCACTATATACATAGCACTACTATGTATTTAATCATATATATAATTTTCGATTTGTTGCAAAATGATGTCTGGCTAAAATAAAATAATTAGAATAATATTGGCCTTAATTCTTCATATCCAGATATGTGCCAAAGAGTTTTTATACTCATATGCATTTACGTAACTACGATACCAACAAGAGATGAAAATTTATCTATAAAATGGGATGCAGATATTTAAATTGATGAGCGGAGGGATTTATGACTGAAGTATATGATGTAGAGAAAATCCAAGTACTGGAAGGCATCCATGCCATTAGAAAAAGACCGAGTATGTATATCGGCAGCACTGATACTAGAGGTTTACATCATTTAGTGTACGAGGTTGTCGATAATAGCATTGATGAGGCAATGGCTGGATTTTGCAGTAATATCGATGTTAGTCTCAACCCTGATGGAAGTGTAAGTGTCGTTGATGATGGAAGAGGGATACCAGTAGACATCCACCCTAAGCATAAGAAACCAGGTGTTGAGATAGTGATGACAACGCTCCATTCTGGAGGGAAATTCGATAGAAAAAGCTATAAAGTCTCTGGAGGTCTACATGGTGTTGGTTTATCTGTCGTTAACGCCTTATCAGAATGGATAGAGGTAAGGGTTCATCGAAACGGGAAAGAATATTTTCAACGATATGAGAGAGGCAGTCCCACCTGCAATTTGAAAGCTGTTAAAGATGTTGACGGCACTGGAACGATTGTAACATTTATGCCTGATAGAGAAATATTTGATATGATAGAATTTGATTTTGATACGTTATCTTCGACATTGAAGGAATTAGCATTTCTTAACAAAGGGGTCAGGATCAGCATAGGAAAAGGCGATAGAAAGGAGGTTTTTCAATACGATGGAGGAATAGTTGAATATGTGCAGCACATAAATCGGAACAAGAATGTCCTGCATCAAGAACCGATCTATATTGAGGGGGAAAGAGACGATACGCAGGTAGAGATAGCGATGCAGTACACAGACAGTTATGCTGAGAACATACACACATTTGCCAATAATATAAATACCACTGAAGGAGGCACACACCTAAGCGGATTTAGATCTGCACTAACTAGAACGATAAATGATTATGCTCGAAAGAACAATCTGCTGAAAGATAAATATAATCTAAGTGGGGAAGATGCAAGGGAAGGATTGACATCTATTATAAGCGTTAGACTTGGTGAACCGCAATTCGAAGGACAAACGAAAACGAAGTTGGGGAACAGTGAGATAAAGGGTATTGTAGAATCCATCATTAACAAGAAATTATACGAGTATTTTGAGGAGAATCCCGGCGTAGCTAGGGTGTGCATTGAAAGATGCAAACTTGCCGCTCAAGCGCGAGAAGCTGCTAGAAAGGCGAGGGAACTGACACGTAGAAAGGGATTTTTAGAAACTTCAACATTACCAGGTAAACTTGCAGATTGCTCAGAGAGAAATCCAGAGTTAAGTGAGCTATATATAGTAGAAGGAGACTCAGCAGGAGGATCGGCAAAACAGGGTCGCGATAGACGATTTCAAGCTATCCTTCCATTAAGAGGCAAAATATTGAATGTTGAAAAAGCTAGATTACATAAGATCTTGAAAAATAACGAGATAAGGGCATTGATCACTGCTTTCGGTACGAATATTGGAGAAGAATTCGATATTGAAAAAGCGAGATACCACAAATTAATCATCATGACGGATGCAGATATCGATGGTTCTCACATAAGAACACTGCTGCTCACCTTTTTCTATAGATACATGAGGCCTTTGATCGATGCCGGGTATATCTACATCGCTCAACCTCCATTATATAGGGTGAAAAGAGGGAAAGAAGAGCATTATCTCTACAATGAAAAAGAGATGAATGAGAAATTTAAAGAGCTTGGCAGAGGAGCGACAATTCAAAGATACAAAGGTCTTGGAGAGATGAATCCTCGTCAATTATGGGAGACGACAATGAACCCAGATACAAGGATATTAGCCCTGGTGACCATAGAAGACGCTGTAAAAGCTGATGAACTGTTCACGATCCTTATGGGGGATGCTGTGGAACCGAGAAGGGAGTTCATCCACGAACATGCAAAAGAAGTTGTTAATCTGGATGTCTGATAAGAATAATGATATGATGATTTTGGTAATAAAGGTGAAGAGATGGATGAATTAGAAGAGACACAAGAAAAGATTATCTATCAATCTGTTGAGAAAGAGATGAAGACCTCGTACATAGACTATGCAATGAGCGTTATAGTTGGAAGGGCATTGCCGGATGTGCGAGATGGTTTAAAGCCAGTGCATCGCAGGATATTATATGCTATGAACGACATGGGCATTTCATCATCAAAACCTTATAAGAAATCAGCAAGAGTTGTTGGTGAGGTTCTAGGTAAGTACCATCCACACAGTGATGTTGCAATTTATGATACACTGGTGAGAATGGCACAAAACTTCTCTCTTCGCTATCCACTTATCGATGGTCAAGGGAATTTTGGCAGCATAGATGGCGATAATGCAGCGGCAATGCGATATACAGAATGCAGAATGGATAAGATCGCGGAAGAGATGCTTGCTGATATCGATAAGAAAACTGTTGATTTCATTGATAATTTTGACAGCAGCTTGAAAGAACCAACGACATTGCCAGCCAAATTACCCAACCTATTGGTAAATGGTTCATCAGGGATCGCTGTGGGTATGGCAACGAACATTCCACCTCACAATTTGAACGAGATTGTTGATGGTATCATTCTTGTGATCGAAAACGAAGCTGTAGATATAAGAGAATTGATGGAAGTGGTAAAAGCACCGGATTTCCCTACAGGTGGAAAGATCTATGGTATAGCTGGTGTTCATGAAGCTTACGCCACCGGCAAAGGAAAAATACGACTGAGAGCTAAAACGAATATAGAAGAACACAACAACAGAAAGAGGATCGTCGTAACGGAAATACCCTATCAAGTAAACAAATCCACTTTGATCGAAACCATCGCTAAGCTAGTCAGAGATAGAAGAATAGAGGGAATTACAGATCTAAGAGATGAGAGCGACAGGGAAGGAATGCGCATTATTATCGAACTGCGTAGAGATGTGATGGAGGACATAGTCCTAAACCAATTATTCAAACATACGCAGATGGAAGTGACATTTGGTGTTATAAATTTAGCATTGGTAGATAATGAACCGAAGATATTGACTTTAAAGGAGACGATACAGCATTACATCGATTATCGATTTTTGATCATTAAGAATAGAACCCAATATGAAATGGATAAAGCAAAGGCGCGAGCGCATATCCTGGAAGGACTGATCGTTGCATTGGATAACATTGACCTTATCATCACATTGATTCGAAGGGCGAAGAGTGGTGAAGAGGCAAAAAATTCCCTTATGTCAAAATTTGATCTGAGCGAGAGACAAGCTAAAGCCATTTTAGAAATGCAATTGCAGAGACTTACTAACATGGAACGACAAAAGATCAAAGATGAGCATGCTCAAACCAAGGAAAGAATAGCAAGATTGGAAGAGATATTGGGAAGTAAGGAAGAAATATTAGATATAATTAAAAAAGAAATTCGAGAATTGAAAGAGAAATATGGAGATGAAAGAAGAACGGAGATCATTGAACATGCAGAAGATATCGAGATCGAGGATTTAATACCAGTGGAGGATGTCATCGTAACCATAACCCATACCGGTTACATCAAACGTTTACCATCGGATACCTACAGACAGCAAAAGCGTGGTGGGATTGGCTTGATCGGCATGGAAACAAAGGAGGAGGATCGTATCGTTGATCTATTCATCACGTCAACGCATAATTTCATTTTATACTTCACTAATAAAGGTAAAGTCTATTGGCTTAAAGCTTATAGAATTCCAGTTGGTGGTCGCCACGCAAAAGGCAGACCTATCGTGAACCTCCTACCCAGACTGGAGAAGGGAGAGAAGATCGTAGATACCATACCAGTTAAAGATTTTAATCCCGAACAATACCTCATATTTGCCACCAAAAAAGGAATAGTAAAGAAAACAAAACTATCGGCGTACAGCAGACCGATGGTAAGCGGTATCTGGGCTATTAAACTTAAGAAGGGAGATGAGCTGGTGGATACCAGATTATCAGATGGTTCCAGTGAAATAATATTAGCAACTAAAGATGGTAAAGCAGCGCGTTTTGATGAAACAGAGGTTAGACCAACTGGCAGACATACAATGGGTGTGATAGGCATTAGATTAAAAGGAAATGATAATGTAGTGAGCATGACCGCTGCAAAAGAGGAATCTATCCTATTGTCCATAACAGAAAATGGTTATGGTAAAAGATCTAGAATCTCTTCTTATAGAAAAACAAGGAGGGGGGCACAGGGAGTCATAACCATTAAAACTGGCAAGAGAAATGGCAAGGTTGTCTCTGTTAAAGATGTAACGAAGATAGATGAATTGATCATTATGAGCCTTCATGGTATGATGATCAGAATACCTGTAGAGGGCATAAACATTCAGGGCAGAGCAACGATGGGAGTTAGAATAATGCGTCTTAAAAAGAAAGATAGGGTTATTGCAGTCACTAGATTATTTAGGAAGGAAGATGAGGAGCAAGTCATGATTGAGGCAGAGAGAAATTAACGTTATGCTTTTTCATTTTTATTCTTTGATTATCCATCTAAATTGATTAATATTTTGAAGTTTTAAAAAGTAAGCTTTATATAGAAGAACATACATACGCCTTCTGCTCAGTCTGTATGAAAAGACGATATGACTGAGGAGGTGAAAGAAATGTTTGGAGGACAAACACCGATATTAGTATTGAAAGAAGGAACGCAAAGAGAGAAAGGAAAAGGAGCACAAATGAAAAACATCGCAGCAGCGAAAGCTGTTGCAGACGCAGTACGCTCATCGTTAGGACCTAGAGGCATGGACAAGATGCTTGTGGACAGTATGGGAGACGTGGTCATTACAAACGATGGTGTTACCATTCTAAAAGAGATAGACATAGAACACCCAGCAGCGAAGATGATAGTCGAAGTAGCGAAGACACAGGATGAAGAGTGCGGAGATGGAACTACCACTGCAGTGATACTCACCGGTGAATTGCTAAAGAGATCTGAGGATCTATTAGAGCAGAATGTTCACCCAACTATTATCTCTGGTGGTTATAGATTAGCTGCTGATAAAGCACGTGAGATCTTGGAGAAAATGTCAATGAATGTACGCATCAATGATACGGAAATGTTGAAACAAATTGGCTGTACTTCGATGATAAGTAAGAGTGTCAGTGCTTCGAGAGGTTTACTTGCAAACGTCGCAGTCAAAGCTGTGACAGCGATAGCAGAAAAAGAGGATGGAAGATACATAGCAGACATTGACAACATCCAGATAGTGAAGAAGCAAGGCGGCTCTATCGACGACACTGAAATGATAGAGGGGATCATCCTCGATAAAGAAAGAGTTCATTCTGGTATGCCTAAACGGATTGAGAATGGTAAAATCGCTCTCGTTGATTCAGCTTTTGAGGTGAAGAAAACGGAGATCGATGCAAAGATACAGATCACAGATCCAACTCAGTTGCAAGCATTTTTAGCAGAAGAGGAAAATATGCTTAAGAAGATGGTTGATACGATCAAAAAAGCTGGAGCTAATGTGCTTTTCTGCCAAAAGGGCATCGATGACCTTGCACAGCATTATCTTGCAAAGAATGGTGTCTATACTGTTAGGCGTGTTAAAAAATCTGATATGGAGAAGCTGTCAAAGGCAACTGGTGCAACCATTGCTACAAAGGTCAGTGATCTATCGAAGAAAGATCTAGGCTTAGCTAAACTAGTGGAAGAGAAGAAGATCGGCGATGACGAGATGACATTCGTAACTGGCTGCAAGAATGCAAAAGCTGTGTCAATACTCATTCGAGGAGGCACAGAGCATGTGGTCGACGAAGTGGAAAGATCTCTGCACGACGCGATAAGCGTTGTCTCCGTGTCAATAGAAGATGGAAAGATGGTTACTGGTGGAGGATCAGCTGCAATAGAAATTGCTTTGGGACTCAGAGAGTATGCTGCCTCAGTTGGAGGAAGAGAACAGATCGCTATAAACGCTTACGCTGATGCAATGGAGGTCATTCCTAGAACATTAGCGGAAAATGCAGGTTTAGATCCTATCGATATACTCATCGAACTGAGGAAAGCGCATTCCAAGGGCAATAAACGTGCTGGAATAAACGTGTATAATGGCAAGATCGTGGATATGAAGAAGGAGAATGTCCTGGAACCTTTCAGAGTCGGTAAACAAGCGATTAGTTCAGCAACAGATGCATCAGTAATGATACTGAGGATCGACGATGTAATAGCGTCGAAAGGTATGTCAGGCCCACCAGTTCCTCCAGGAGGCATGGGCGGAATGGGCGGAATGGGTGGAGAGTACTGAGAACCACACTTTCCCTTTTTTTATATTTTTTTAATGGGATGGTAATATGAATTCCAAGAAAAAAAGGAGAGATGATTGGAGGCGGGATTTCAGTGATTTCTTCGCACTCGATGAGATAGATGATGAGTTCGAAAGAATGAAGGAATATATGGACAGAATAGTGCATAGATTGATGGAAAGCGAGTCGGAATATGAAAAACCCTTTGTTTATGGCTTTTCTATGAGGGTTGGTCCAGATGGAAAACCGCAGATCCGGCAATTCGGGAACACAAAACCTTGGGCTGTTGGAAGAGAGGAAGAAATAGGCGGTAGAGAACCGCTCACTGATATTATCGAAGGTGTTAAGACCATCTCAGTAACGATCGAGATCCCAGGTGTTGAGAAAGATGATATTGAATTAGATACCACGGAATACATGTTGACCATCAGTGTTGATGCACCCCAAAGAAGATATTATAAGGAAGTGGAGTTACCATCCAAAGTTAACCCCGAATTGACAAAGGCTACATATAAGAACGGCGTGTTAGATATAATCCTCGAGAAGGTTGTTAAAAAGGATAAGAAAGGTAAGAAGATTCCTATAGGGTAAAGAGAGGAGATGCATGTCCCACCCTAAAAGAAAATGCAAAGAGGAAGAGGGAAAAAAAGACAGTAAAGAAGTAGAACGATCATCTGCTTCTCCGAGAGTAGATATCGAATCGCTGACAAAGGAATTGGAAGAAAGGAGTAAGCGAGCGAATGAGTGTCTTTCTAGTTTGCAGCGTGTTTCCGCTGACTTTGAAAATTATAAAAAAAGGGTTGAAAAAGAAAAAGCTGAATGGATTAAATTTGCAAATGAGAGTTTGATCCTTGATTTAATTGCTTCCATCGATAACTTCGAAAGGGCATTGAAAGCTGCAAATAAGAATAAAGAGTATGAGAGTCTAAGA
>JAUWGG010000121.1 GCA_030606525.1 Methanobacteriota archaeon
ATTTTCTCATTGCCAACTGGGTGATCGAGCGAAGCTGTTGTCTCCCACAGCGTTGAAGTAATTACTTCTTCATCAACTATTCCAAGATCATTGCTCCACTCATCATACCCATATGTTTCTCCAATGGTGTCGATATACACCACATAGGTTGTATTATCTCCTGAAGAAGTTGTGGCATTGAGACCTATGAACCAACCGAGTTGGTCTGTTGAAGCTTCATAACCACTTCCAACATATAAGTACGTTAAATCATAACTCAAGTCTGTCATATCCGCTGCTGGATCGCTAGCTACTAATCCTCCAACAGGCCAATCTGCTGGGTCGCCATCCACCGTTATAGAAATACCATCATTATCTAGAGTTGCAATATAGTTTGTATCTGAATACCAAGAGGATTCCCCATAGGTTGCATAAACTGGATATGGATAAATGTAATGCGTCCAATAATCTAACAGCAGATCCATTGAATCAGGATTCCACATTATCGGCCATCCATCATAAGGAGATAATGGATCATCCACAACAGCCCACTGACCCACAAGGTTTGGTTGGGCAAAATCAACACCTGTATCAACGATAGCAATGTTAACACCGGTTCCATCATAACCCGCATCCCAAGCATCGGCAGCACCATGTTCATTAATTATTCCCCAATCCATAGGACTGGGAGGTTGGCCGCCTTTTGACATTGTAGATGCTCCTCCACCCTTCTGCATAGCATCCAAATCCAAGTTCTTAAGTTTCTCCATGATGTTTGCTTTGAATTCTTCCATATCGGGATCAACACGCGACAAAGGTGCAACATCTTTCGGGGTGAATATCCCTACTACCCCAGACAGCTCTGCGATCTCTATTAGTGCTGCATTTGGTACATCGACAGTTTTTGTTGTGAGTTTTCCAGGAGCTGAAACTGCATCAGTACCTATGAACGTCTTTTCTCTTTCAAAATCTTCAAATGCGACCATGTCAGCACGGTACACACTTAAAAGCTCTGACAGTTCACTTGCATCGCTGGTTGCGATCATCACTTTTGTTCGCCCTTTATTCGCATCTAACGCGACTTGTCTCAGAGACGGTTGTATCTTAGACAATGCTGTAGGTTCTCCCGCTACAATTTCGTTTCCAAGCAGTTGTTCATTTGTCCCTGCATTTGGCACCTCAAGATTCCCGATCGAGGCGCTCACGGTCACTGCAACTACGATAGTTGATAGCACCATTATTCCTATCACTAACATGCTTACACATTTATTTCCTAACTTCTTTTCCATAAGTATTCCTCCTAATTATCAGCCCATCCCAAAACCTTCATTAGAATGCAAATACACATGCTATTATATATAATTTACTAAATTTTATGGGTGATGAAGCATGATGGAATGAAAGATTTTTATTGCTCTCTAATCAAAGATAACAAATGCGAGAAATACTCTTCCCTTACTCTTAAGCCCAGCCATTTTTTGTTTATCACTACCATTATTTTCCTTAGAATATTTTTATCTGTCCTAAAAGAAAAATCGTACTTCGTATCCATTAAGAATAAAGGTTCGGGTGGCGCAGTGCCAAAATCGAAGGATTTACCGCATAGTGCATCCTCGATCTTGTGAATTTTCACTTCACCCCTGCCAACTTTTTGAAGTGCGCCCATGATCTTCCTGACCATGTGCCATAAAAAGCTCTCTCCATAAACATCGATGACAAAGAAATCCTCTGTCCTCTTTATTTTCATATCATCTATTCTTCTTATTCTATTTCTTTCATCGCTTTTCGAGAAATGGGAGAAATCATGCTCGCCTATGAACAATTTCGATGCCTTTCTTATCATCTCAATATCTAAGTCCTCACTAGGTAAAAGATAGCGGTACCATCGCTGCTTAGCGAAACGGGGACTAAAATCATTAGCGACAACAGCAAGGGCATAAAACCATATGTCTTGCACCCCATTTAATGCTCCAAGAATCTCTTGTTCTCTAAAATCGGTGTTGAACGCGATAACACTGCCAACTGCGCTTACACCTTTGTCTGTTCTGCTGGCACCTTGAAATCCTGATTCTTCTATATTTTGGATGATGTGAGTTTCTTTCATCCTTTTTATGATCTCACCTTCAACGGTCTTCAATTTTGGCTGCCGCTGATAACCAAAGAACTTCAGACCATCATAAGCGAACTTAACCGCATACCTCATCAAATCACTTATCCTGCTGCGATATATCGGAACGAATCGCAAAAGTCATCTACTTCATGATATATATACTATAATAATGATGAATTTAGAATATACTATAGTATTGGTTGAACCGAAGATCGAGGGGAATATGGGAGCGTTTGCTAGAGCTATGAAGAACTTCGGGTTGAAGAAATTGATCTTGGTCAATCCTTGCAATATTGGTGATGAAACCTATAAAAGAGCGATGCATGCTGCTGATGTTTTAGATGACAGCATAACAGTGCAAGCGCTTGATCAGGCTCTAAAAGATATAGATTTCATTGTTGGCTCTTCGGGCATCAGCAGCAAGAGCGATAAGAAGTTCTTAAGAGATTCCATAACTCCTAAACAGCTTGTAGAAAAGATGAAAAATGTAAAAGGGAACATAGCCATACTATTTGGAAGAGAGGATTATGGCCTTTACAACGAAGAATTGAAGAAATGCGATGTTGTTGTCACAATACCCTGCAGTGAAGAATATCTAATCCTAAATCTATCACATGCTGCCGTCATTCTATTCTATGAACTCTATGAACTCTTTCAAAATGAAGGAATGGAAATGAAAAGAAGAAAAGCTTCGGGTCTAGAAAAGGAAAAATTGTATGAGTTTTTTGATATCCTCCTTGACGGCATTGATTATCCTGAACATAAAAAAGAGAAAACAAAGGTGATGTTTCGCAGATTATTGGGTCGAGCAGTTCCTTCAAAATGGGAGTTTTATACTCTAATGGGTGTTTTCAGCAATGCTATAAGCAACTTGAAAAATAAGTCTGGGAAGGATTAGATCATATTATTCCAATTGCTTTATCTGTTTTTCTGATACTTTTCATATTGTCTTTTTCCAAGCTGCACATTGCCCTAATAGCATCGATATTCTCAGGCACAACATCAGATTCTTGATGGATCGCTTGGTAGTAATACAGCGTATCCTCGAGAACATGCACCCCATCTTCCCATACGGCAATTTCAAATAGATCGCCTCTTTTCCTTCCCAGATCACGTGCCATCTCCATGATCTGTGCTGTCGATTTGAAACCATGCTTCGAAGAGACGAATATCACCCTTGGCGTTTCCTCCCAGATATCTATAACATCTTCTCTAGAAACATCCTTTTTTAGTTTGACCACTATGGAATGCAAATGCATGATGGTCGTAGGTACCTTCACAGCTGTGGTTTGAATATTAAGATATGGCATGACAGTTTGAACATCTGGACCATGATGTGAGGGCACCTTCAAAACAGGCTCAACGGCATTGATCGGTCCTTTCTTTGAATTTGGAGGATCTGCACCCCTTCGGATCATCACTGCTATGACATTATCAACACCAAAATTCTTGTGCAGAGGATAAAGTGTTCTGCATAGCCCGGTTGTGTTGCATGATACTACACGCACATAATCAGCATTTATCGCTTCTTTATAATTTGCTAAAGCGTTGAAGGATAGATTAGTTAATTCATGCTTCTCTCCACCTTGAAAGATCGCCTTTACGCCTTTTTCCACATACATCGATTTATAACCTGAATTCGATGGCGTACAATCGACGATAATATCTACCTTCTCAATTAAATCCTCCAATGTACCTTCAACCTTTATCCCCTCGTCTTCAAAATCCTGTATGAACTCTTGACTTGCTGCATAGAAAGGAAAGGCATTTTTCACAGCCATTTTAGCTTCATAGGTTGC
>JAUWGG010000149.1 GCA_030606525.1 Methanobacteriota archaeon
ATCAATTCTATGTTGTAAATAGCGGGAATACATTTGCCAATATATCCCTTTCAACAGTGATAAGCAGACAGATGGCACAAAATGGATGGAATTGTTGGTTCAGTGTAAATGAGGGGCAATTAGCTGAGAATGTCAACGTTAAATTGAATAGCAGTGAATACGCCAGCATCAGCCTTATTATTCACGTCCCATCTGCTGATCCTGGAGATTATACCATCGATGTTATTGGGAAATTGAAGGACGAAGAGAAGGATTTTTCCCTAACGATAAGAGTTAGTGCATAAACTTATTTTTTGAATACGCAAAAATTCCTAGTCAATGAACGATGAATTCGTACAGGATAGACCTCTCTTAAGTCAAAGAATTCTTTTCCCATTTTGATGAATTCCTTGTCAGGTAGAACGATTGCCAAATACCTATCTTCTTTTAGGATCTTGGAAAATACTTCAAATGCTCGAGCGTAAAGCTCTTTTATCTCTTCTTTATGAGTTGATGTTGCTCTTCCATAAGGTGGATCGGTTGCAATCGCATCAACCTCTTTTGTATTTTTCAAAATATCGCCAATATCTGATTTGAATAATTCTGCTGAGATTCCAAAATGCTCTAAATTTGTTTTACATCCATCGATCATATGCTGAGCTATGTCACTGCCGATCAATTTAGCACCAATTAACCCTCCTTCGATTAGAATTCCTCCTGTGCCGCAGAAAGGATCGAGAAGTTGCTCATTTTTTCTTATCCTTGAAAGATTGACTAGTGCACGAGCCAATCTTGGGTGAAGAGAGATCGGAGAAAAAAATGGTCTGTGCTGCGCTCTTCGTTCTTCAAAACCTCCGCGCTCTATTTTTGTGCATTTGATACCGACGTAGCACTTGCCCGAAAGAATTGGTCTGACCTCAATATCTGGATCATTTAGATCCACTTTGTTTTTCTCACCGAGGATTTCACCGACCATCCTTTCAATCTCTATTGTGTTCAGATCCCTTTGCCAAGTACCGATGTGTTTTGCACGCACGCAAAAAGTTCCATTTGGTATCTTTAACTCCTGCGCTTTCTTTTTTAACTTCGCGGGAGAAGCGGAAAACACCCATTTATCGATATATCTTGAAAGAGCTAATCTTTCTTTGAGCCGATCAAGATCAAGCGCACCATCGATGATCAAAATTCCTTCATCTTCCTCAAGGATCTTGTATGGATATCCCTCTGCTTCAATGCACGCCAATACTTCAGCTCTCGGCAGATCAGGATGCTCACCACTCAACTCGAAGAGATAATGCATGAATAGAAATAGCGTACAAGGGATTTTAGAGTATCGGTCAGATCATTCATCAAAATGAATATATACACAATGAAGATATACTCAAAGTATTCGAAATTGCGCTTGTTGTTTAATGTTGAAAAATAGCTCTAGAAGAGGAACGTCACAATGAGGATAGAAGACCTAAACGAAAAAATAAGGAAGTGTAGTAAATGCAGACTATCTGAGACCAGAATGAATGCTCTTTGTGGAGAAGGCGCATTGAACGCTAGACTCTTGCTCATCGCTCAAGCTCCTGGAGAGACTGAGGACAGAGAAGGAAAGATGTTCATTGGACCTTCTGGGAAGGTATTGGATGAATTATTGGAAATAGCTGCTGTTAGTAGAGGGAAGATCTACATGACAAATCTTGTCAAGTGCATGCTCCCAAAATATAGAAAGCCGAAGCAAGATGAGATTGAGATTTGCAGTAAATATTTGGACAAAGAGATAGAATTGATAGACCCAAAAATATTGGTTCCATTGGGTTATTTTGCAATCAAATACATCTTTGAAAAAAATGCTATTCCATTACCATCCAAAGGAGAATTTCATAAGATTTATGGTAAAATTATTTTAGCTGGTGATAGAAAAATATTTCCTTTAAAGCATCCTGCTGCCGTTCTTTATAACGATTCGATTAAAGATGAGATGATAAAGAATTATTGTAAGATGAGAGTGCTGCTTAACAACGATGAGCAGGAAATCCCACACTCTTTAGAGGTGGGATAAAAGCGAACCATTATATAAAAAATAGAATTATAATGGGTGAGATATAAAAAACTCTGTGGATTGACAGAGTACTTTCAGTTATCTCCCCCTCAGAGGTATATAAATCTAAAAACTAATATGCTTTTGGATTTACAGAATATCATGCAACGAACTTATAAATTCAGATTACATCCAAACAAAGAGCAGGAACAAGCTCTCCAGCACACCTTAGATAACTGTAGGTTTTTGTATAACTTATTATTGGAAGGATTGAGTAATCAATCCAAACTCAATAGATTGGAACTACAAAATTCTATCCCACAGCTCAAAGAAAAGTTCACATGGCTGAAAGACAGCTACTCAAAAACCTTACAATATGAATCATATCGATTGTTCTCCAACCTTCGAGCATTAGGCCAACTGAAAAAGAACGGTAAGAAAGTCGGCAAGCTCAGGTTCAAAGGCGAAAACTGGTTCAAGACTTTCACCTACAATCAGAGTGGATTCAAAATTGTAGAAAGTAATACTAGATCGGATAAATTACATTTATCTAAAATCGGCGATATACGTATCAGGCTGCACCGTAAGATCAAAGGCAAAATCAAACAAATTGTCGTTAAGAAATATCCGTCTGGGAAATGGTATGCGTCCGTATGTGCAGAAACCGACAACCCAATGCCAATCAATTATACCCCCAAGAGACCTGTTGGCTTGGATATGGGTATAACATATTTTTTAACTGATAGTGATGGTCATCAGATAGAAAACCCGCACAACCTCAAGAAGGGTTTGGATAAACTCAAGAAAGTGCAACAAAATCTATCTCGAAAGAAAAAGGGCTCAAGCAACTGTAACAAAGCCAGAGTAAAGGTTGCAAGAATACATGAAAAAGTCGTGAATCAACGCAACGATTTTCTACATAAATTATCAAGGTATTATGTGAATCGATACGATTTGATTGCTATCGAGGACTTGAAGATAAACGGTATGGTTAGAAATCATTATTTATCACAATCAATAAACGATGTGGCTTGGCGAAAGTTCGCACAAATGCTATCTTATAAGGCTGAAAGTGCTAATAAGATAGTGGTGCGGATAGACCCAAGGAACACATCAAAAGAAAAGAATTATGGTAAATTAGACCGTGATTATAACGCCTCACTGAAC
>JAUWGG010000193.1 GCA_030606525.1 Methanobacteriota archaeon
CCAAAAATAAAAAAGCATTTTCGGATAGAGAACATTCCAATTTCCGATATATCCAAGCCCATATATGAAGGATGTAATTGTGATGAATGCGAAGCAAGACGAGAAGAAAGAAGGGGACACTTAGCGAGATGATCCTTTGTAAAATATTCGGCCATAAATGGAAGTTTATGGGTCACTCAGGAATGAATGATAATCCTGGTTATTTAGTTTACGAATGCTTAAGATGCGGTCAATATTGCCGTGTATCCGAAGTTGATG
This sequence comes from Methanobacteriota archaeon, assembly GCA_030606525.1. Classification (GTDB taxonomy): domain Archaea; phylum Thermoplasmatota; class Thermoplasmata; order JAUWGG01; family JAUWGG01; genus JAUWGG01. The sequence goes on from JAUWGG010000193.1 coordinate 259, forward strand.
GTAAGGAGGAGATATACGCTTAAGATGAATTTGCATAGTTTTGTAATTCCAAGAGCAGCAGCACACAAGCGCAACCTACAAGACGGCGGCGCGGCTGTAACAACTATCAAGGAATACTTGGCTGTTCAAAAAGAAAAGGAAAGGGTGAAGAAAAGAAGATGAAAGCAAAAAATAAATCCTGCAAAACATGCAAAAACAGAGACGGCCCCAGTTTTGATGGGCCATGCCTTGGCTGCTCAGCTCGTTTGGATTTCAATCATTGGGAAGAGGATCCAGAGTTATGATATTTAACGTGCCTGGGCATATTGAGATGATAAGAAACGGATTATTCTGGTATGATGGTATAGACAAGCTAGACTGGTCACTGAAAGAAATGCAGAATTATCATACACATCGAGCCCAATTTCTTGCAGACAACCCAAACATTTCAAAAGAAGTGAAGGCAGGATTACATCCCCTTATCATAAAGACGCAAACCCGCAGATTGAACCGCGGCATATATCAAGTCGGCAAGAGTTACGCAGTGCAAAGGAAAAGAGGCGCAAAAGCTGAACTGGATATAAGAATTGTGATGGATAGGATATGGAAAGAAAGATACGCAGAATATCTTTGTTGCTACATTTCAGAAGAAGATGCCATAGCAGAAGGCGGATATACCCCTATTGATTACGAAGAGCTATTTAGAAAACTCAATCCGAAATGGTCTGGCGCGAGATGGGCATTTGAGTTCCATGTGATAGAGGTGCAAATATGAGCTATTGCCATGCATGCAGACCTATTAAGAAAGAAGATTTCGACAATCCGGAAATGCATTTCGGAACTTGCCAAGAATGCGGACGAACTAATCGCGCTATCCAGCAAGAATATTATGATAATATTCCGCCAAAAGAGGTGCAAAGATGAGTTTGATGTATAAAGTGAATGGAAAGAGAACGCCGACCTGGAATCCGTTTGCTGGTTGCGAGTATGAATGCATCTATTGCTATGCTCCGGGAATCTATAAGAAGTTTAGCAAGTGCGAGAAGTGCCAGAAGTTTATACCACATTTCCATAAGGAACGCTTAAAGCAGAAGTTCAAAGAAGGAGAAACATGGTTCGTTTGCTCAATGGGCGATATATCCTTTGCTTCTTTTGACCAATTTGCAGATGTCCTTGAGGTTATCAGCAACTATCCAGAAACAACATTCTATGTTCAATCAAAGAATCCTGCATATTTTCAAAAGTATTGTGATTGGCTACCTCTTTTTGAATTCCTTCCGTCAGATAGTCTACATCCAGCCAATATCGGGGGTAATGTTGTTTTAGGAACGACAATAGAAACCAACTATACATTTCCACTTGCTCACTGCTCGAGAATTTCAAAAGCGCCTCTCTGTTCGAATAGAAAAAAAGCTATGATTGAACTTGACCATCCACGCAAATATGTTAGCATTGAACCAGAGATACTCTTTGATGTTGCCGTTATGGTCAAATGGATAAAACAGATGGCGCCTGAATTTGTCTATATCGGTTATGATAATCATAAGAATCTTGAAACGCACGATATACTCGAACCATCCTTAAAAGACACAGAGCAGCTAATAGAAGAACTAAGCAAGTTTACAGACGTCCGGTTAAAGACAATCAGGAAAGCTTGGTGGGAAGAACGAGCCTCATAACAACCATCGCCATCCTGATGCTTATCAGCTTCCTCCTTGGCTGCATAACGACCGCTCTTTTTGGTCCGCTGTTTAGCTGGTGAATCAAAAACAAATGAAGAAAAATCAATATTCGCTGGAAGAATCATGGATAAAAAGGTGGGAAACAGGCTGCAAAGGAAGATGTGCAATATTGCATCTGGGGCGATGTCCCTACTATGAAAAACGCAAATATGTCGAAGCGGTTGAGCGGGTTGCGAAGAAGAAATGAAAGTTATTGACCTTTTCTGCGGTGCTGGCGGCAGTACGCTCGGCTACAAAATGGCAGGCTTTGATGTCATTCTCGCGGTGGATATTAACGAAGTTGTCCTGAGTTCCTACAAAGCAAATCACCCAGAGGTCGAA
>JAUWGG010000099.1 GCA_030606525.1 Methanobacteriota archaeon
GGACAGTCCCTGCCCTATCCATCACTGAGTGATAATATGGAAAAAGAAATATATAAAAGTATACTGGAGAGGGGTGAAAGTACTGTTCGCTCTCATCCCACCTCTAAAGAGTGTGGGATTTCCCGCTCACATCTGTTAAAAAGTTAAAATCGAAAGCTTTATACGAATATAGCCCTTTTACCCTTTTTGGTGGTTTATAATGGCTGTAGGATTTGTATTGATAAGTACTGCGCCAGCAAAAGAGCACGAAGTTTATAACCTGTTGCTTAAGGTAAAAGAAATAGTGGAACTGCATCCACTTTTCGGGGAATATGATCTGATCGCGAAGATCAAAGCTGATGATTTTAACAAACTTGGTCAGGTGGTCGTAGATCGAGTTAGATCCATTCCTGGAGTTATAGATACCAAGACCCTTACAGGTATAAAATTCTGAGGTGGTGACAGATGATAAATGGGGAATTTGTTGTAATGGAATTCGTAACGATATTGTTGTTGATTTTCGGGCTTTGCATGGTGATCGCTGGAGCATTCACTGCTTATTTTGGAAGCGGGAAGAGCAGGATCATTGGTGCGGTTCTATTGATCATAGGTCTTGTCATAGGATTCGTATGGGGATATGGAGCATACATTGATTCTCTTGGTCCGCTGGAAATCCAAATAGAGCTATCGAACCTATTATGGGGTTCATTCCTTGTAATATTGGCAGCGGTAATCGGTGCTTTAGCTGCTGTTGGCTTATTCCTTCTTGCGATAATGAAGTCCTGATCCTTCTGAATCTTTAATTTTTTAATTCTTACGAATCGATTTAGATAGAGCTATTGAGTTTGAATAATACAAAAAGCAACACTTATTTATGCAAGTTTCATTATTCACAGTTATGTTGGATGTACACATCATCATTGGAAGTAAAAATGACATGCCAATTGCAGAAAAAACTATTAAAATATTAGATGAATTTGATATTGGATATGAGGTGATTATCGCATCTGCACATCGTACTCCTGAGAGGGTAAAGAGAATAGTTGAGAGAAGTGATGCTAAAGTGTTCATAGCAATAGCAGGTTTGGCAGCTGCACTCCCGGGTGCTGTAGCTGCTTACACCACTAAGCCCGTGATAGGTGTGCCAGTAAGTGGAAAGGTAAATTTAGATTCAATATTATCAATAGTTCAAATGCCTCGCGGTATACCAATTGCGGCTGTGGGTTTGGATAATGGGGAAAATGCTGCATTGTTGGCAGCAGAGATATTGGCATTGAACAGTGATGATATTAATAAAAAGATTCAGAGCTACAGGGAAAGAATGCGCAAGAAGATCGAAGGGAATTAGATGTTCGATCCAGAGAAATTCGTGGAAGAAAAAACGCGCGAGTTAAAGAATAAAATAGAAGACAAATCCATCATTGCGTGCTCTGGAGGCGTAGATAGTACCGTAGCTGCTGTTCTTACCGCTAAGGCGATCGGCAATCGATTGATAGCAGTTTATGTAGACACAGGTTTTATGCGCAAGAACGAATCTGAAGAAGTTAAAAAAATACTAGAAGACCTGAATGTGAATTTTAAACTCGTTAATGAAAGCCAAGAGTTCTATGAAGCTTTGAAAGGCATTATTGAGCCTGAAGAAAAGAGGAAGATCATTGGTGAGAAGTTCATTAGAGTATTCGAGAGGATAGCAAAAGAAGAAAAAGCGAAGTATCTCGTGCAGGGAACGATAGCCCCAGACTGGATAGAATCAGGCGGCGGCTTACGGGATACTATCAAATCTCATCACAATGTTGGTGCATTACCCAAAAGAATGAATATTGAACTTATCGAACCACTCCGAGACCTTTATAAAGATGAGGTCAGGGAAGTTGCACGATTTCTCGGTATACGAGTGGCTGAAAGGCAGCCTTTCCCCGGTCCTGCGCTGGCCATTAGAGTTATTGGAGAAATCACATCTGAATCGGTAGAGATAGCTAGAGAGGCGAATGCAATTGCAGAGGAGGAAATAGAGAGGGCTGTTGAAGAAGGAAAAATGGAGCGACCTTGGCAGTACTTCGCTGTTCTATTGTCCTCAAAAAGCGTTGGTGTCCACGGTGATGTTAGAGCTTATGGCTATACTATTGCGATAAGAGCAGTTCAATCGATAGACGGTATGACGGCCGCTTATTCGAAGATTCCCCATGAGGTGTTAGAGAAGATATCAATTCGAATAACCAATGAATTGAAGGATAAGGTCAACCGCATAGTATACGATATCACCAATAAACCCCCAGGGACAATAGAATGGGAGTGAGGAATTGAGGGTATATGTGGTTGATAATGGAGGTCAATGGACCCATAGAGAATGGAGGGTTTTGAGATATTTAGGTGTAGAAACGAAGATAATTCCAAATACCACATCCTTTAAGGCGCTAAATGTGAACGGCCTGGTCCTGTCTGGTGGTGCGCCAAGGATTGAAAAGGAAGCACTGAAATTAGGTAAGACCGCTGAATACCTAGATAAAGCTAATTTCCCGATATTGGGGATCTGCGTTGGCTGTCAATTCATGGTGATTCATTTCGGAGGGAAAGCTGGACCAGCAGAGACACCAGAATATGGTAAAACAAAGATTTTCGTCGATGAAGAGAATGGCCTGTTCAAATCATTACCAAAATCATTTTTTGTATGGGAATCGCATAATGATGAGGTTAAACGATTAACTGAAGATTTTGAAATATTAGCACATTCAAAAAATTGCGCTGTTCAGGCCTTCAAATATCTGAAAAAACCTTTTTACGGCGTGCAGTTCCATCCAGAGGTGGAGCATACCGAGTATGGTTATGATATCTTCAAGAATTTTTTGAAGGTATGCGAAGAGTATATGAAATGATGCACTATCACTTATAAGGAATCAAACATAGAAATTTAAGATCCTCATTACCAGTGTTCTTGAATTGATGCCATTCATTTGGTGGAACGAAGATAACATCTCCTTTTTTACATTCGAATTCTTCATCACCGCACTTCACAATCCCCTTTCCTTCCAAAATAAAGACCTCATGCTCCCAATCATGCTGATGATATGGTGTATTACCATCTTCGCCGACTTCGAATAGGCGCATAGCGAAGTTCTTTGCACCATCTTTCTCTGTTATCAACCATCTGATCATCACATTCTTACAACCTTGCTCAGCTACTTCCGCCTTTACTTCTGTATAATTAACCTTCTTCATTTTTTCCCCTCCAATACTTCTTTATTCACGATAAAATCTGGCGCTTGCCTGTCGAGCACTTTCATTACTTGCTCTGCGGTAATAACACCAGATCTAATTTGCGCTTCCTTTGTTGAAGCACCGATATGGGGGGTGAAAACGATGTTCTCTAAGGAAAGCAGTGGGCTTTTTATTGGCGGCTCTTGCTCAAAAACATCCAAAGCTGCGCCAGCGATCTTTTTTTCTTTAAGCGCTTTGTATAAAGCCTTCTCGTCTATGATCCCACCGCGAGCGCAATTGATGATGAATGCAGTCCCTTTCATCTTATCGAGTGCTTTTTCATCGATCATACCTTTCGTTTCATCAGTTAATAATGCATGGATAGTGATGAAATCTGAATTTTTAAGAACTGTATCCAAACTGGTCAATTCGATACCCATCTTTTCTGCAATGTCCTTCGGAAGGTATGGATCATAAGCGATGGTCTTCATACCAAAGCAATGAGCTCTCTTTGCAACCTCTCCACCAATCCTGCCTGAACCTATGAAACCAAGGGTTTTTCTGTAAAGCTCAGTCCCCTTTAACTTCTTTTTCTCCCACTTCCCCTCCTTCATACTCCGGTCAGCATATGTTAGGTGGCGAGCTAAAGAGATCATATGTCCTATCGCCAATTCAGCGACAGAGAACGTGCTACCACGAGGAGAGTAAACAACTGCTATTCCTTTTTCAGTAGCTGAACCAATATCAATATTATCTACACCAACCCCAGCGCGTCCAATGACCTTTAAGTTTCCACCTTCTTCTATGACCTCTTTTGTAACTTTTGTTCTGCTCCTCACGATCAAAGCATGGTATTTGTGAATTTCTTTAAGCAGTTCTTCACCGCTAAACTCAGAAAAAATCACATCATGCTTTTCTTTAAGCAAATCCAAGGCTTCTTCCGCTATTTTATCTGTAACAAGAACTTTCAATCTATCTCCTCCTATTTTTTGGGCTAAATGATTTGAGGTATTTAAAAGCATATCCTTCTAAAAATTCAACGCCAATAAAAAAGAAAGAATGTTGCAATGACCAAGACTACAGCAAGAAGGAGCGCAATTATCACTGATTTCGTATCTGAACCGATGATGATGGGTATTGGACCAATGAGAACAACACCTCCAAACCTCTTTTTCATTGATCTTCTTTCAAGGGAAACCTTATCAATCGGTTCTTCTTCAACTAGATCCCATTTAAATCGAAGTGCATATCCAAAGAATGCAAGGAAAATAGCAACTATAATGCAAACGATGCCG
>JAUWGG010000229.1 GCA_030606525.1 Methanobacteriota archaeon
GGGCATAAGGGCAGCCATTCCTCATTCGGATGGAAACTCGCAATGCTACACAGCTTACATTTTACACAATGGTGTATTGCACTCAGCACCTCTTCTCTTTCCAGTTCCATATCTTCTACCCCACCTTTCCCATAATGTTCATCCTCATCCTATAAGGTTGCTTCGATTTTTTCTTGTGTCATTCATCAACCTATGAAAGTTTACCTTGCACTATATGATAATAAATAGGGGCAAAGCAAAAATAGTAATAGTGATGAAATGAAAAACAGCATAAAAATGGAGCATGGCGCAGGCGGGGAAGGGATGCGGGAGTTGCTCAAACTCGTGCTGAGATATTTCAATTTTAATTTCAATGGTGAAAAAGGTAGCGATAGGGTAAAGGTAGAGATTGAGGTGCCTTTGGAAGCATTGGATGATTCTGCGGTCGTTGACAACATGGTTTTCACTACGGACTCGCATACGGTGAAGCCACTGTTTTTCCCTGGTGGGGACATCGGAACATTAGCAATTGCAGGCACGGTTAACGATATTGCGGTTATGGGTGCAGAACCTCTGTGCTTATCTGCTGCATTTGTAATAGAAGAGGGATTTGCGTTCAGCGATTTTGAGCGGATTTTGGATAGTATGAGAAAGACTTGTGAGGAAGCTGTGGTTCCGGTCGTCACCGGCGATACAAAAGTGGTTGAGCGCGGTGCAGTGGAGAAAATAGTGGTGAATACATCTGCGATAGGAAAGCGAACAGGGGCTTTGGATAATAATATGAAGGAAGCGAGGAAATACCGTGAATTGGATGGAAATTGGTTAATAGACTCTAATCTCAGAGATGGTGATAAAATAATCGTTTCTGGTTACATCGGCGACCACGGTGTAGCCTTGCTCTCGTTCAGAGAAGGATTTGGTTTTGATACCGAGTTGAAATCAGATATAACGCCTTTAAACAGGCTTATTTATGAGGTATTAGAAGTTGGTGGTGTGGTAGCCATGAAAGACCCTACGAGAGGTGGACTGGCAAATTCTCTTAACGAATTCAGTGAGAAATCGAAAATTGGGATTCAGATAGAAGAGGAAAGGATACCGATAAGAGAATCTGTTGGAAATGCGTGCGAGATGTTAGGGATAGACCCTTTGGAAGTAGGAAATGAAGGAAAGGTGGTTATGGGCGTGGTGAAAGAGAAAGCAGAAGAAGTGCTTGATGCGCTGAGGGGAACAGAAAAGGGGAAAGACGCCGAGATAATCGGTTCTGTGACGAAAGAGATAAAGGGAGTGGTGATGAAGACACGGGTTGGTGGCAGAAGAATTGTGGAGCCCCCAATAGCCGACCCCGTGCCGAGGATATGTTGATGTTTGATATAATTCCAATTCCGATAGTCAAAGTTATAAAAAAGAAAAAGTTATCAAGATGATTGAAGAGCTTCCAGAGGACATAACCGTTTCAGATATTATGGCTGAGTTGTATTTCCGGCAGAATGTTGATGAAGGCTTGAAGGAACTCAATGAAGGAAAGGGCATCAGCCATGAAGAACCCAAAAAACGGTTGAGCCGATGGCTAAAATAATCCAAAACCTATCTTCCCAACCGAAATCCCGAACTGTTCAAAACGATTTCTTTTATTCTCGTTGCAAAATCGCTCTCTAATAGCTTGTTTACATCTCCTATTGAATCCTCAATTTTATCATCGAAACCTATCTCGCCCAAAATAGGCACATCGAATCCCTTTAGCTCCTCTTTTACCACCCTCGAATCCCCCATTTTCATATTCTCTATAACGCCGATAATTGGCATTTTCAACTCCTTAAGCATTTTTATTACCTT
>JAUWGG010000170.1 GCA_030606525.1 Methanobacteriota archaeon
AAAATGTGACAAATGCAATCGTCCTTCAGTGACCTTCATTCGATATAACGGCGCTCATTTGTGTAAAGAGCATTTCATTCAATTTTTCGAGCGCAGGGTGAAAAGGGAAGTCAGAAAACAGCGCAGATTTGAAAAAGCGGATGTCATTTGCGCTGCGGTCTCAGGTGGCAAAGACAGCTTAAGTACGCTTTTCATATTGAACAAGATCTTTGAAAAAAGGAAAGCGGTTAGCATTTATGCGATCACAATAGATGAAGGTATTGAAGATTACAGGCCAAAGGCCATCGATTGTGTGATTAAGCTATGTAAGGAATTAGATGTGGAACATCATATCGCGTCTCTTAAAGAGTACATAGGGTATACGATGGATGAGATAGCTCCCTTGTGCAAAGAACTCACACCGTGCTCTTATTGCGGAGTATTTCGACGACAATGCCTTAATGCAAAAGCTAGGGAATTGAATGCAACGCAAATCGCAACTGGTCTGAATCTGGATGATACTGCTCAATCCCTATTGATGAACTTTACTGGAGGGGGTGTAGAGAAATTGGCACGATTAGGACCCCATAAGAAGGTTCAGCCCTCGCTCATACCAAGAATTCAACCTTTGCGAACGATCCCCGAAAAAGAATGCTATTTGTATGCTATACTCAATGAGATAGATTTTTATGAGGGACGATGTCCATATGCCGGGCGAGCATTAAGAAACACATATCGCTCGATCACCTATTCACTGGAGAATAAATTTCCAGGTACCAGGCACGCAATTTTAAAGAGTTACGATTCCATTCATGATCTGCTATTACAAAAATATCCAGCAGCAAAGCTTTTAAAATGTGAAAGCTGCGGTGAACCAACACCCAATCCAAAATGCAAAGCATGTATCTTCAAAGAGAAAATAGAAGCTGTAATGCACTGATTTTTAATGATGAGAGCGCATATCTATGGTTTCCCATCTTCGGGGTCCCACTGAGATCAACTCCATTTCTACCCCAGTTTCCTTTCGAATATGATCCAGATATAGTTTCATGTTATCGGGCAGGGCTTCATAGCCCTTTTTAACCATCCTTTTCCATTCATCCTTACTATAATATCCCCATCCATCAAGCTCATCATATACAGGTTTACAATCTGCAAGCACATTCATATCGGCAGGAAAATCCCTAATGATCTTTTCCTTATGCTCGTATTCCCTGCAGATCTTAATATTTTTCAGTCCGCTAAGTACATCTATTTTCGTGATAACCAATGCATCAAGAGCATTGACCCGAACAGCAAAGCGTACCATGACCATGTCCAGCCAACCGCATCTTCTCGGGCGGCCTGTCGTTGTACCGTATTCCCCACCTTTTTCGCGCATATATTCCCCATTCTCATCGTCAAGTTCCGTTGGGAATGGCCCTGTTCCAACCCTGCTTGTATATGCCTTTACCACACCTATGACCTTATCAATTCTTTGAGGACCTATGCCGGTACCGATACATGCACCACCAGCGATCGTATTTGAAGATGTGCCAAAGGGGTATATGCCGTGATCGATGTCTAGATGGGTACCTTGAGCACCTTCAAAAAGCACCATTTTTTTCTCATCGAGAGCGTTGTTGATCAGTAATGACGTATCAGCAACATATTTTTTCAGTTTTTCTCCACAAGCTAAATATTCCTCAAGTATATCGATCTTTGACAATTTGATATTCTCACCGTATATATCTAATGTCTTTTGTTTGATCGGGATCAATATATCTAACTTCTTTTCTAAAGTTTCTTTGTCCAATAGATCGATCATTCTGACTCCGAATCGCGCGATTTTATCTGAATAGCAGGGTCCGATGCCCCTTTTCGTAGTGCCTGCTTTAAATCCTTTTTTTAATTTCTCTTCAATTCCGTCAATGATCTTATGGTAGGGCATAATAACATGTGCCCTATCACTGATATACAAATTCTTGATCGCGAATCCTCTTTTTTTTATTTCGGTAAGTTCATCTAAAAGTACTATCGGGTCAACAACAACCCCGTTGCCAATAACAACTTTTTTTTCTGTTCTCAATATTCCCGATGGTAGCAAATGAAATTTAAAGGTCTCATCACCCACCATTATAGTGTGCCCAGCGTTATTCCCACCCTGGAATCTCACTACATAATCTGCATCTTCTGCATAATAATCTGTTATTTTACCTTTACCCTCGTCACCCCATTGTGTTCCAACTATCACTATGGCAGTCATTTGATCACGAAAGTGAATAGGAGATGTGGGTTATAATTCTATTCCTCTCCGAAGAATTCTTTCTCTAATTCCTCGAGCTTCTCTTCAGGTGATTTCTCTTTAGAAAGTTCTTGCTCTTTTGGTTCTTCTTGTTCTTCCTCTTGAACATCAGCGCTCTCTTCCTTGGTCTCCATCTCCTCTTCTGTCTCTGCTTCCTTCTCCATCTCCTCTTCCTCTTCTACTTCTTCTCCAACTTCCTCCTCCTCTATTTTTTTACTTATTTTTATTCTTCCGAGAAGAACATAGCCAACGAATAGACCTATGAGCAGTAGTACTATCATTGATATCAACGATAATGGTAGGAAACCTATTACGGGCATGGAAGAATACATCACTACTTCTCTAATCTCCTCAACATTTCCTGCTGCATCCTTGGATCCTATAACGATCAGATTCGGACCATAGCTCAGGTCTATCTCCTTGTTGAATGCGCCGTTTACAACAGGAACAGGTTTTCCGTTTATCGTTATCGTTGCGCCTTGCTCAGTTGTACCTTTTATATTCAATACGCCTTGAG
>JAUWGG010000098.1 GCA_030606525.1 Methanobacteriota archaeon
ATATTTCATTTCACAAAGAATATCAAACTGATGAAAAATCCAGAGAACAACAACGCATATCTTAGGTTCATATCACCGAAGGTTAGTATTACTATAATGCATAATAGTGCACCTATTGCCCTACCAGAATTCAAAAAGAACTATCTGATTACTACTCCTTTCTTCTTCTCCTTTTCTAATGCATCACCGATCATTGCAAATAAAAATGAGCGGATCATTGGGAATGAAAGATAGGCTAAGGTCATAAAGATGATAAAAGATGATATGTTATCTTTTGATAATGAAGCTAAAATGCAGAACACAGCAGTGAATATCGCACCTACTTTTACAAATATTTTTCTATCTTGTATCCTGTCAGATAGATATCCCAAAAATAATATCATCACAGCACTTGCAAAAGCGAACAATGAGAAAAAACGACCTAAACTCACTTCATTTTTAGCAAACTCAAGCCCTATCAATGGTATACTCACCCAAAAGATGCCATCTTGAACACCCTCTGAGAAAAGTGCAATTCTTAATCTTCTGCTTATCCCTTTCAAATCAAAGTCAATATGCACTAACCCTCTTTTTTTTATTTTCAAAGTATCAATTAGATCTGCTACAGTAGGTTTTATTTTTATTTTTAAGATAAGTTTGGTGTGATAAACCACAAATGCATTGAGCAACAGTATTAAAAACGCTGACAAAAAAAGAAATGTGTATCCAAATCTTGCAATCACCTCGCCACCTATGGCTGGAAACATGATCGAGATCGCTGGAAATATCAAAAAATATGCTCCGATCGTAGCACCTCTGTTCTCTTTCGATGTCAAATGCATTAATAGGGAATGGTAAGGAGCCCAGAAGAGGGGGATGTATAATCCGAAAAGAATACCAGCAATTAAAATCAATAAATAACCATTTATCATGATAAAACACAGGTAGTAGATCGAAAGAATGATGAGAGAAGCGATGATCGAAACCTCAAAATTTTTCATCATTCGCCTTAAAGCGAACAGAAGCACTAATGTGGCGGTCGAAGCGATTATCAAGACCATTACTGCACACATAGTGTAGGAAAATCCCTGCTTTATTATAAGATAAGCCAGAGCAAATGAATTCGCTGAAGTGTTTGCAATTGCCAACAGAATTAAAGGAGCAAGAAGGGGGATGTGTTTATGGGAAGAAGTTAGAATATAATGTTTGAAGTGAAAGAAATTCATGCGGGGGTATCGTTTCTAACATATAAATCTCTAATCAAAAATTCTTTTTATCATGTTAACCATTGAATCAATCCAAATAATAGATTTCCAATGAAAAATGAAATGATGAAACCAATTGTTATCGGTACGATGAATGGGATCTGCGGGGTTACCCACACTCTTTCAATTTTAGCTTCTTTTAATTTCTTTATCTCTTCCTCCATATCATCTTTCTTCTTAGGAAACAACACCAATACATGCTCATCATCGACGATCTTTTCCATCAGCCAAACGAATTTCTTTTTCACTTTATCAATGTCCATCTTGTATCCAAAGAAACATTGGGGAAATGAAAGATCACGTTTGTAAGCATTGTAAATAATAAAGCCAATGGGTAATACTATTTGGATCAATACCGCGTTCAATAACACTAGAAAGACGAATGGGAAAAAAAGCTGTGTCGTTTCAACAGCAATAGGATTTATAATGGGAAATACGCAAATAATGGGATAGAAAGGAACAAGAATAGCAATCGACATAAGCGCCTTTGCATCAGCACCACCGTGCAGAAGGCGGGAATAGTACAAGGCATAGAATACAAGAAGCATGATCGGTATGGTGAGCAGTTGAATGAAATAGGGATCTAAACCAAGTGTGAAGAATTGATATAATACTGAGAAAAACGCTGCAATATATAGACTGAGTGATAATATATGTGAAAAATCCCAAAAAGCACTTCCGAACAATAGTATGATCGGTATAAAGATGAGGTAATGAGCCAAGGATATTTGATCAAATACGAATTGAGCCGCTAATATAGCAATTCCACACAATCCTATTGCAATCCAAATACAATTCTTCACCTTTCTATCTCTAAGATCATAGAAAGAAGCCAATAACAAAAAAGATAAGCCAATCATCAAGCGAAGGACACAAAACCATTCCATATACCGTTGAATATCATGTAGATATTTATATCTGTCGAGCATGCAATATTTATTTAAACATCTTTGTCTATATGCTGGACAGAGGGAAGATATGGTTAATATATTTGGGTACGAAATTCAATTGCCACCGCCATTCGATAGCAATTATTGGCAATTCATCGTTCTTCTTTTAATATGGGTAGGAGTTGCATTGTTCATAGTTTTTATTTTGCATCCCATCGTAAAAGGAATAACAAAAAAAACAAAGACAAAAATAGACGATACGATTTTGTCTATAATAAGAGGACCAGTTTTGGTGATCATCATCGCTTATGGCGCTATTTCATCCCTCTCTGTTCTAGGTTTATCTGAGGATATTCTCAGCCACATCATGATGGCATATAATCTCATTCTCATTATAGTTATTACGTGGATTTCCTTCAAAATATTCAATGGCGTGATAATGGAATATGGGCGTATGTATGCAGAGAAGACAAAGACCAACATAGATGATATCTTATTCCCTATTCTGCAAAAATTAGGAACTATAATTATCGTTACCTTCGGCATTATCTTCATCCTGAACTCCTTGGGTATCGATATCACCATGTTTATTATGGGTATGGGTGTTGTAGGTTTGGTAATTGCTTTTGCTGCTCAACGTACCCTTTCGAACTTCTTTGCAGGCATGATCCTCTTGACCGACAGACCTTTCAAAGTAGGCGATATGCTTCTGTTGGAATCTGGGGAGTACTGTGAAGTGAGAGATGTAGGAATGATAAGCACAAAACTGTACGATTTATTCGAGCACACCGTGATTATCATACCTAATGATAAAATGGCTAGTGAAAGGATTATTAACCTTACGGAGCCCGATGTGAGAGCTAAGGCTAAAATAACCGTCGGTGTAGCTTACGGCTCAGACATACAAAAGGTGAAGCAAATTCTTTTGGACATCGCAAATGATCAGCCAGCAAAAGATGAGGAGCATGAACCTATAGTGAGATTTACGGAATTTGGAGATTCGAGCTTGAATTTCCTGCTGATAATGTGGGTGAAGAAGATTGGTGAGAAATGGAAAACTGCAAGTGACATTCGCGAAGAGATCGATAGAAGATTTAAAGAGGAAGGTATCGAGATCCCATTTCCTCAAAGGGTTGTGTACTTCCACGATCAAACGAAAGAAAAGTCCAAATAATCAAATTTCTATTCCGTTAAATCAAGTTTTAACGCTTCGGCAAATCTGTACGCTTTTAAAAATTCTTCATATTTCAATCGGTGCTTTAAGTCATCATATTCAAATGCTTTATGTTCAGGACGGTATTGCGCCATCACATTTACCTTTACATTCTTTAGATTCTTTGATATCCATTGAAGGATAGGTTTTGAGCAGCATTCTAAGTGATTTGGCAGAACTAAATGTCTGATGATCATCTCTCCTTGTTCACTGCTTATCATATGATTTCTGGTGATGATCTCCCAATAATTACCTGCATTTGATAATCTTTTTGCGCAGTCATCATTCCCATATTTGAAATCAGTCAGATAAACATCCATTGTACCCTTAAGCAATTTCATGGATTCTTTAGTCAGGTACATGTTTGAGTTCCATACCTGCGGAAGATTAACTTGACAATGTCTAAGTACATCAAGAATATAACCTAGATTAGGGGTGGGATCACCTCCAACCCAATTCACGTTTCTTGCAATTTTAGCCCCGATCATTTCTGCCAGTATCTGCGGTTTAATATACTTTCCAGCATGAGGGTTCTGACTGATGTCCCAGTTTTGACAGTATACGCAATTGAATGTACATCCTGAGAAGAATATAGTGTATGAAGGAACAATCTCTGGTTCCTCTCCCCAATGGATGAAATCCGATGCAATTCTGGATTTTAAAACGCTACAGTGACCTCTTTCTCCCTCCATTCTATTAACTCTGCATTTTCGTTCACAAAAACTGCAGTGCATCACCATTCTTTTTGCAATCTCGATCTTAAGGTCAAGAAGCGAAGTTTTTACTTCTTCGCAGCGATGATTTCTATAAAAACCATTCATCTTATCGTCATGTTCTTTCCAGAGTTCTTCTTCACTTGAGTTAAGCGCAATGTCAACAGGAATGCTTTTACATTTAAGGTAGTTAGGCTGTCTCTTTCCTTCAAGAATAGAAAAGTACATTTTGAGAGGACCATCTTCTTGATTTATCATCTGAAACATTATCAAGATAAGAGGATAAGTATTTTTTGCGAGAATTGGGTTGAGAATAGGAAAAGATGATAATCAAACTTAATTTCCGACCGTCAAGAGTTCTGTAAGGGTTTAACCGAAAAGTTTAAATTCATTAAATTCTATTAAACATTTACAGAAAATTGTAGGGATCGTTATGAACTATAAAAAGCATTTGGAAAAA
>JAUWGG010000232.1 GCA_030606525.1 Methanobacteriota archaeon
AGCAAAAGCCGTTCGATTATATTCCACTACGGCTCGGTCTTGGATATTTCACAGCAGAGCAGGCAGATGCTGCCAGAAGGAAAAAATATCATAAGGTGGCACCCATTTTCATGCCTAAACTATATACAACTCGCACGCACAAATTAAACGGGGATTATTATGTTGTTGAAGGATCCCGGTTCAAAGCAAAACCAGTGGAACCCAGGATAGAGTTTACAGCACATCCGGTCGCTACGATACAATTTTCAGATGAACATTTAACTCTCTTATATAGACCTTCGATTGAATGGCACAGCCCCGAGGATCAGATACCCCCCAATCTCCCTGAGCTGGATCTTGGTGTCTCGGGAGTAACATTTCCTCATCTTAGGGATGAACTGTTTAAGCTAAACAAGAACGCTGCACTTGATACTCTATTCCACATCAACAAATTGGAGAGGATTTACGATGGTTAACTGCCAGAACTGCCAGAACATCAATAACATGTCGAAGGAGTGTAAACTCAACAAACCACAACAATTCAATCTGCGTAAGCAAGAAGTGCAACCGCTGGGGGACTGTCATGAATATGATGAGAAAGTGTTGCAGGGATGATTAAAACGTTAGTAAAAGTGATTGAAACGTTAGCAAAAGTGATCTAAATGTTAGCAAAAGAAATGATAGCACAATGCCTAAACTGCAAAAACTTTGCCGCTTGTTGGGTTCCAGATAGGGAGTTTGCAACGGCACCACTTAATTCAAGAAATATAAAACTCACCAGTAAAACGATTAATCTTGAGGAGTTAGAGATCGATACATTACATAAATTTAATCTTGCAACAACTTCAATGTACATTCGAGCGGTATTACCGGGTTTAGATCAGGAAGCATTGCTAGATATCACCAGCACTTCAATATTCATCATAGAAGCTTTGACAAATTCAAGCAACGCAGAATGGGAGTGCCCTCCGGACCATGTATACGAGGTACGATAATGCCAAGGGTATTGTATTTCAACATATTCATCTGTGAGTGTGGTCAAGTTTTTAAAAAGTATGATACATTCAAGAAACACCAAAAAAAAAGAGATGGTTGCAAACTATCATCAACTAAACATATCGTATATGATTCCAGAAGCAGTATAAAAGAGAGACTAGATTTAAAACCCGGCATTTCGGACATAGGTTATGAGTGACAAAATACAAGCAGGACTTGAGTTAATCGCAGTGATCAACACAGAGCACTTAACACCTCAAGAGCTCCGTAAGATTTTACACTATCTGATAACCAAAGACTGGAATCTTATTGGTAAAATCATAGATGCAGCCATAGAAGACAAGCTGATAGAGCGCGGAGAAAAGACATACCGGATAATACCAGAGGTGTCGGGGTTCGAGTTCAGAAAGCCGAGGGTTAGATCCACTAAAGAACGAGGGGTTTGTATGCTTTGTGGCAAGCAGATCTCATTGTGCTACTATGTGGATATAATGTCCCGGACTTATGGGCCGTTCGGATCGACTTGTATCCGGAAGGTACGATTGATGGAGTAGTACACAAAACACAATGAGGTAAATCATCATGGTTAATGGATCAATAATAGTTTTTGTAAGAAAATTATCACACGAAGATGCAAAAAATGAAATCTCTAAATATATTCAGCGAGCAGGGGGTAGGAAAGTTTACACCATTGAACTTGCCGAAGAGTTGAAGCTGGGTCTTGAACAGATTACACAGATTATGAAAGAACTTGGTGAGATGGAATAGTACAT
>JAUWGG010000180.1 GCA_030606525.1 Methanobacteriota archaeon
ATCTCTCGTCAATGATTTACCCACACCTTTTGCCACGCCTTCTCTCGTTACATCGTCATGCGTTGGACCTAACCCACCAATGACAAAGACAAAATCAGATTTGCTGCTTTTTACCGCTTCGCTTATCTCGCCTTCGTCATCGCCCACCACCATTATCTTCTTTACGGTGACTCCTTGGGTGAATAACCGCTTTGCAAGCCATGAGGAGTTAGTATCTGCGATATCTCCTCGTAATAATTCGTCTCCAATGTTTATTATCGTGGCGTCTTTGCCTTTTTTGATTGCCCGATTATTCATGCTTTGTATAATACCTTAATATCACTTTCCTACTATTAAACTTTCTGGTTTTTGAGCAATTAATTGCAAAATGCGAAATGCAGAATATAAAACGGGAATGGAAATGGGCTCTTTTAACTTTAAAGCAGCCATTAACGCCATCTGTTGAACTTTGTCTTTTGCACTTTGTATTCTAATTTAAATTTTGCATTATCTGCTCAAAAAACCATAGGTTTTTGAGCAGATACTTCTATCGTTATCCACTACTGCCTCCAAGCATCTTTTGTATCGCTTTACAACATGCTAACTGTTCCATTGATGATTACTGACTCAGGTTCTAAGGTTTGCCATGACGGTGGAATTGCTGTTATGGTTACATTGCAGTGTCCCACGTTCCAGGGCACCCATGTTCCGTTATATATCCCGTCATTTACATGCGCTAATAGCAACGTAGTATCTCCATTTTCAAATGCAACTTGAACGCTGGCACTATCTATAACATTCCCGCACCTGTCTGTTACATTCACGCTGATCGGTACTGCGATTGCTTTGATTACATTGAAATTGTTTTCTGGCTGCAAGGCTTCGATATGCATTTTCCGTGGATAACATGGTTCAATTATAGACATCAGCTTATCCAATGTCAACGACTTCGTTGTTTCTGGTATCCATATGCTGTAATCATCACTGTATAGTACCACCTTTTTTGTGGCTGATGATGTATACGCTTCAATATACATTGTATGTTCGTCTTCTATATCTAATGTCGTAATGGTATGTACCCCGTATGGGATATTTTTTTGTATGCTGACCGGCTTTAGACTAACATAACCAGTGCATCCTGTACCAGAGCGCTTATTACGACAAGAAATGCCTTCCCAGCTATTAGCACAGTGAGTTAGACGACATCCAGATACTTCCTCTCCATCTATGTAATAGTGCTGTCCATTGGTTTCTGGGTTTGAATATGTACTCCCATAGTCATATCCTTCAACAGTCAACCTTGCTTTTTTTACTGTACACTCAGGAACACTTAGGTGAAGATTAAAGTTCGTATCAAACTTATATTTTATTCTATGGTATACTCCTGGTTCGCCCGCATAATAAATAGCATGTTCAATCGCATGTTCTCGTTTAGCAGTTGAAATTTTTCCACCGACCGCATTTAACATATCTAGCACATCATTCATCTCTTTTTCTAATGTATCCTTCGCGGACAAATCGAGATTGACCTTACTTGCAACCACCAACCTACCATCTGCATATACAAATGCCCAATCACCTGTCGTTCCTGTAAACTTCCAAATGATATGTGTATCATCGCTTTCAATTATATCGTAAATCGCATCTACGCGTGATTCAAGCACATCAAAGTCAACAGCTACGCCCAATTTAGTAGACACTCCAGATCTGAACTCAGGCACCGTAGTCGCAGCACTTGTATCGCTCCCTATAGCAGTACTAAAAAAAACTGCACCCAATATAATTGCACAACTCAAAACAGAAATTAACGCTTTTCTTCTCATTTTTTAGTATTCCTCCCTATTTTTTCGTGTTTGTTTTTTGGTATATGAAAATGTGTAGCAAACTTACCCTATAAAAAGGTTTTCGTTTTTTTGAATTTGTTTTGCAAGATGCAAGTCAAACAGGTATCATGTATCCAGCATCCCGTATCGGACATCATTTTCTTGTGTTTAATCTCGTGAAATGTCGTGGTTTCCATTAGAAAATTTTATCCAGACTAACTCTTAACCCTTTCAGGAGAGCAGATTCAAATGACTGTTCAATTCCAAAAACGCCCACGCTCTCATAGCTTCTACCCTTAAGCGTTAGAACTTCTATTTCTTCTCTATCCGGATCAACCAGCCAGTACTCCTTTATCCCGGATCGCTCATAGAGTTTCATCTTTGCCATCTTGTCGAGCTTTGCTGTTGAGTGTGATAGAATCTCAATCGCGAGGTCCGGCGCACCCTGAATATTCCTCCCAGTGATGATGTGCTCCCTCTCTTTTGAGATGAAAAAAATATCGGGCTGAACGATATCCTCACCAGATAAAATCACATCGCAGGGAGCAAAGTAGACTCTTCCTAGCTTATGCCTTTCTACAAACTCATTGAGTAGAATCACTAACTTCCTTGCAATGTCCTGATGCCATGGTGCGGGTGCCGGAACCATGTATACCTCTCCTTCTATTATCTGATACCTCTTTCCATCATCAGGAAGCAAAAGGTAGTCTTCGTAAGTAAATCTTACCTTCTCCTTTAAAACACTAACGCTCATTTTTAGTTC
>JAUWGG010000076.1 GCA_030606525.1 Methanobacteriota archaeon
TCATTTGGATAAACCATTCCATACTCTTCACTTGAACCTGCCACATGTATCTTCGGCTCTATTTTCGATTTTCTGATCGCTTCAAATAAATGGATCGTGCCTATTACATTCGTTTGCATTGTATCTGATGGCGCTTTCCACGACATTGGGACGAAAGATTGCGCTGCCAAGTGAAAAACATAATTTGGCTCTACTTCCTTCACAACATTCTCTAAAGAGTGACCATCTCTCATATCTGCGCTAATTAACTTAATTTTATTTTTTATATGGTCTATGTTCTCTGTCTTGCTTCTCCACCTTACTGTTCCATAGACCTCTACATTCTTTTTTAACAGGTATTCTGCTAAATGGCTGCCAACAAAGCCTGTTATTCCTGTGATCAATGCCCTCTCACTCATATTATCACTTGTGAGTAGAATAAAATAATGATATTTAGTCTTATCTTTTTTGTTGATGAGTATGAATTTGCTGAAAAAATCCATTATATCAAAATCAAAATCTCATTTGGCTACGAAAATGCTGGAAAGAAAATCATTCACCAACGACCCTTTTGACATCATTCAGATCATATAACATTATGCCTTCGCTTTCAGCCAACTTCTTCATCGCGTTGGTAAAACCACTTTTACTAAATAATGCAAAATATTCTTTTCGGTTTCTATCCTTCCATCTTACTTTTTCCTTTCTCTCTATCAATTTTTCATAAACGCTTTTATCCAATTTCGTATTTCGCCACTTGCATTCTCCAAATAGTATTTTTTCTTCATTTTCATTTAAAGCCACCAAATCTATCTCATCCTCTCCATGCCACCACGAACCGATCCTTGTAAATCTAATCTCACATAATTTTGGAAGTAATTCCCTGGCCAAATCTTCAAAAGACAGGCTCACGTATTTTTCGAAGTTATCTCTAATTATTCTTTCAACTCTGCCTGTCTCACCAGTCTCAATCAGATCTAGATTTGGGTAGACGAATGAGAACCAGAATCTGATATAATTATCCCGAATGAAATAGAGACCTTTTTTACTTCTTGCTGGATTTCTCTCTGTAACTGGCACTTCACGCTTGACTATATTCAGGTCTTTAAGAACTCCCAGATATTTGCCTACAAGATTTCTTTCAAGCATCGATGTCTGAGCAATCTCGTTGAGTTTTCTTTTACCAATTGCAATGCTCTTTAGTATAGAAAAATAATTCCTAGGTTCTTTTAATTCTTCTCTCAAAAGGAACATAACCTCTCCATAGAGAAAACGGTCCTTTCTAAGGAAATTAACATAAATGTTTTCCATCATTCCTTCTTTTGGGTTAAACTCCAACAAGTATGCTGGTAGTCCTCCAAGGACTGCATACGTTCTAATTTTATCATTGATATCATAATTTGGGAAAAACTTTACAGCATCGATAAACCTCAATGGATCTATTTTCATCTGCCCTGTTCTTCGTCCATAAAGAGGACTTTTATATCCAAGCACTTCGGTTTCCATCATGGAAACACTGGATCCACAGAGCATCAAGAAAATCTTTGTTTTAGAAAGTTCTTCATCCCAATACCGCTGAATAATGGACGTGAAAGCCCTATTTCGTTCTATCAAATATGGGAGTTCGTCGAATATTATTATTATCCTCTCATCTTTTGTTTTGTCGCAAAGATAGGTAAAAAGAGAATCCCAATCTTCGTAAGGGTTCATTAAAACCAATTCGTCTCCAAAATATTCAGCTAACCTATTTGAAAATCTTCTTATGATATCTTTTTCTGACTGGTAAGTAGCGAGTAAGTACACAGATCTTTTATCCTTTGCAAATTTTGTCATCAACTCAGTCTTTCCAACTCTTCTTCGCCCATAGATCACAAGAAACTCCGCTCTATTAGAATGCCACCGATCTTCCAGCATATTTAATTCATCATCTCTATCAATGAACATCATAGCACCTTATTACTTTGGAGTAATATACTTTGAAGTAATACTTTTTATTATATTTAAATATTTTTACAGCAAAAGCTTCGGGAAGCAAGGTATGCTAAACTCGTAGAAATAAATTCGTTAAAATCCCTACTAGAAAGAAAATCATTGAAAACTTCTAGAGAATCTTATATCCTACTTTGGGATTATCCTATATTGGGATATGAAATTCTATGCCTGTTAATAGCAGACTTTTGACAAAAGTCTGTCATTTGTATTGACAAACTTTACACAAATTTTTGTATTAAATCCTTCGGAATGATCACAGATAATGCCGTCATCCCGATCGAACTTAACTCTTTTCTATCTCAAAATTCTTAATCCGTAAGTTATCATTTTTGATTACCTGCGGTCAGTAAATTTTATAAATGCAGATGTGATATACATCTACGATGAGAACACTGCAGGTGTTGAAAAGGTTGGAAGCATATCCAACATTCAATGTAAATATAGTTACCAATATCATCGGGAAAGATTCAGCCTATGCAAAGGTGTATCTGAACAGGCTGAAGAAAAGAGGAATCGTGCAAAAACTTCAGAGAAATGTTTACACAATTCAAACGGATCCGTTGATCATCGCATCCCGAATAGTATGGCCAAGTTACATATCCCTGTGGGCTGCACTTCGCTATCACAACCTCACGGAGCAGATACCGAACGAGATATCTGTTGTAACTACTTGCATAAAAAGTCGTAAGAGCATATCCATAATGAACACGATCATCGTCTTTGAAACGATTCGACCGTTATATCTCTTTGGTTATTCAAAAATCAAGATCAAAGATTTTGAGATATTTATGGCGGAACCAGAGAAGGCATTGATAGATGCTGTTCTATTGAAAAGAATTTCCATCTCCGAGATATATTCCATCTTAAGATCAGATCTCAAAAACATATCATCTGAAAAACTTACAGATTACATCCTTAGAACCAGCAGCAAAGCAGTAGCGAAAAGATTTGGGTGGATGCTCAATTCCCTTGACTGCAGTGCAGCAGAAAAATTGGAACCATTGACATATAAAACCATGATACCGCTTGACTATGCTAGACCTGTTTCAGGCATGAAAGATGGAAAATGGGGAATCGTCGTTAACATCGGTGGGATGGGATGATAACAAGATCCGAACTCATGAAGGTTGCAGAGGCTAAGCACATCTCTTTAAGGAATGCAGAGAAG
This sequence comes from Methanobacteriota archaeon, assembly GCA_030606525.1. Taxonomy (GTDB): domain Archaea; phylum Thermoplasmatota; class Thermoplasmata; order JAUWGG01; family JAUWGG01; genus JAUWGG01. The sequence goes on from JAUWGG010000076.1 coordinate 3,140, forward strand.
GATTACCTGCTCGAACTCATATTATATATCATCTCGGATTTCAGACGTTTTTTCGTTTTTAAGGGTGGAACTGCTCTCTACAAGTTCTACAACCTCAACCGATTCAGTGAAGATCTTGATTTCGATGTTGTTGGAAAACGATTTGATATAGATCACCTGATAAAAAGAATGCTCAGTGGTCTGGAACTCACAGGGATGTCAGGGACGATATATGAAAAACTGGAATATGGCAATGAGATCAATATCAGACTCGTTGTAAGAGGACCTCTCTATGATGGCAGCAAGAGAAGCATGTCCAGGGTTACGCTGAATCTGAGCAAAAGGGAGCGACCTATGATGGTACAAGAAAAACTCCTTGTTCCAAGTTACCAAGAGGTACCCTCTTTTGAACTTTCAGTGCTGGATGATAGGGAGATGGCTGCAGAAAAGATCAGATGCATTATGACCCGAGAGAAGGCAAGAGATGTCTATGACCTATGGTTCTTGCTCAAGAGGGGAACCACTGTAGATGTTTCAATAGTAAATAAGAAACTCAAGATTTATGGATTGAAATTCGATCTGAAGATGTTCTACAAAAAATTGCATGAGAAACGTAATATGTGGGTATTGGACTTAAAAGGTCTTCTAATAGGGACATTACCCGAGTTCAATGATGTTGCTGCTGAGCTGGAATCATGGTGTAAGACGTGGGCATAATATCCTTTGGGCACAAATCCTTAATTAAAATTCTTAATCCGCAAGTTATCATTTTTGATTACCTACGGTTATCGAATTTTATAAATTGACCTTTTGTTTACATCAATCCTCTTCATTCTTTCCTTTCATCTCTCCCACGATATAACCTGCCATTCCTTTAAGGTTCAATGTATCAACAAAGAATTTGAAATCATCTTTTGTGAACTCACGCGCTAAATAAAGAACACTGAAGAATACCCCAAGGCATGAAAATCCATATGCGATCAGATGGTACCAGCGAAATACATCTACAAGATCTAAAGAAGAGAGAAAGTAAGCGAATATTCCTGTTATCACTGCAGCCAATAAATGAATGGATATTCGCCAGTTCGATTTTGTTGCTGTTAATCTATATGCGAAGATCCTTGTAAGAACCAATCCGATCATGGTTGAGATCACAAGTGAGATCGCAGCCCCGATTCCCCCTAAACCTAATAATTCAACTCCAAAAATAGATTTTGGGATCAATATCATATTCAGACAGATACCTATGATCGCACCTACAAGACCAATTTTTGCAGCAAGCCCAGGGCGGTCAACTCCAATAAGCTGCTGCGCATATGCGCTGTTCAATGATCCAATTAATGCATAGATTGCAAGTATTCGCAGTATTGGGACAGCAGGAAGAAATGCACTGCTTAACAAAATATTGATGATTTGAGGGGAAAATACTATGATGAACACTACGAGCGGACAAATTATCATGGACAGATATCTTTCACCCATGTAGGTAATTCTCCTTATGCCTTCAACATCTTTTTTTGCATGTTGTTTTGATATCGTTGGGAATAATACCAACCCTACTGAGGATGACAGTGCTAGAACGAAGAACGTGATGCGCTGCACGCCAAAGAAATAACCTACATCAGTTGGAGTCCAAAACAATTGTATTATTACTTTATCTACATTTGCAGCAATTATACCAACCCAAGATACGACCATTAAAGGTAAAGCGAAACTAAAATAGCTTTTAAAGTATTCCATATTTGGTCTAGCTATTGGATACTTGTGATAGACAAAGATAAACAATGTAAACAGGAGACCGAAGAGTGCGCCGATTGCATATGTGCCTGCAAGTGCAACAGTCCCCCAGGAAAAAACTGCAACTAAGATCGTAGAAAAAACCCTCAATGAAGTGATGATCAACATGGGTAGTTGCTGTTTCGCTATTTGCCTTCTCCCAATGTACGTTGCTCCTGGTATTTGAGCAAGGCTCCCTAATACATAATAAATAAGACATACATAAACAATGGTCTCTTGAATTGGGTCATGGAATCCTCTGTGAAATATATCTTTCCAAACGAAGATCGAAGTTATAACAACTGCACACATGACCATTGCAAGCAAGAGCTTGATAGATAGGTAAGTGCCTATACATGTACCCAAATCTTTTCCTTCAGATATGCGCTTCACATGAGCTTGATAAAAATTTAGATCTGACAAAAAAGTAAATAATGCTACAAAGCTGAGACCAAAAGCTACGTATCCTAATTGCTCAGCACCCATATATCTCGCTATGAAAAAGAGTGCGATGTATCCAAGTACAGCACCGATAACATTATTAGCAAAGATAACAGCAGATTTTCTAGCGAGCAGACAACCACTTCCATTTAGTAATTCATCGTGCTGTGGGAATTACAACCTAAACACATAATACTTTCGTTAGATATTGTTGCGAGATAATGAATGAAGAGAAAAGACATCAAGAACGATCGTGCATGAGAAGACCAAAAAGTGGTCAGAAGTGCTCGGTTTGGTTAAATAAGATGATCAACCTATTAAGAGCTGAGGTGATCAAAAATGGAAGAACATGGAAAAAGACATGGAAAACACATGGACGCAGAAGAGATAAAGGAGATTCTAACAATGGTCTCAGACAAGATACCAAAACTTCTCACCAGCTTAACAGATGTTCTATACGGCGCTGAGCAGGCGGGGAAGTACGGAAAGGCTGTTGCAGGTTTTTTTAAAGAACTT